>CAXAYM010000005.1:0-26276 GCA_963973175.1 uncultured Arenimonas sp. | reverse complement strand
CTCGAACCCGCGACCTCCGGCGTGACAGGCCAGCATTCTAACCAACTGAACTACCACTCCGCGTATCACTTACCTGGTGGGTGCTGAGGGTTTCGAACCCCCGACCCTCGCCTTGTAAGGGCGACGCTCTACCGCTGAGCTAAGCACCCTTCCCAAGGAAGACGCTCAGTTTACAGCATCCTTCAGGGCTTTGCCAGCCTTGAACGCAGGATTTTTCGAAGCCTTGATCTTGATGGTCTCGCCGGTCTGCGGGTTGCGGCCCTGGCGGGCGGCGCGCTTGCGGACCGAGAAGGTGCCGAAGCCCACCAGCGTGACGGTGTCACCCTTCTTGAGGGCCTTGCTGATGGTATCGATCATCGCGTCGACGGCGCGCGCGGCGTCGGCCTTGGACATCTCGGCGGCGTCGGCGACGGCACCCGTGAATTCGGCTTTGTTCATTATTGACTCCCTGAGCGAGTAGAACCCGCGTGTTTGAAAACCGGGGGCGCCCGGCTTGGCCTGGGCTCGCCCCGATCCACCTGTACCGCCACTGCCCGGAACCTGGTCCGTGCGGCGGTTGAACGATTTATACCAGCGGCATTTTGCATGCGCAACAAGCGAAAGCCTTTTATTTCGCGGCTTCCAGCCATTGTTTCGTGCAAATACTCAATGCCTCAGCGGGGCGCCTCCGGTGTCCTTCTGGTCCTGCCCCTCGGCCGCATCCGGGGTGGGCTCGGGCGTCGTCTCCGGCGCCAGGGCGCTCACCAGGGCGATGTCGAGCACCTCGTCGATCCACTTGACCGGGATGATCTCCAGGCCCTGGGTGACGTTCCTGGGGATGTCCGCCAGGTCCTTGCGGTTGTCCTCCGGAATGATCACCGTGCGGATGCCACCGCGCAGCGCGGCCAGCAGTTTTTCCTTGAGTCCGCCGATCGGCAGCACCCGGCCGCGCAAGGTGATTTCGCCGGTCATCGCCACGTCCGCCCGCACCGGCACGCCCGACAGCACCGAGACCAGGGCCGTGACCATCGCGATGCCGGCGCTCGGGCCATCCTTGGGCGTCGCGCCCTCGGGCACGTGCACGTGGGTGTCGAATTTCTGGTGGAACTCGGTGTCCAGACCCAGGCGTTCGCTGCGCGAGCGCACGACGCTGTAGGCGGCCTTCACCGACTCCTGCATCACGTCGCCCAGCTTGCCCGTGAGGATCAGCTGGCCCTTGCCGGGGAGCAGCGTGGCTTCGATCTGCAGCAGTTCGCCGCCGACCTCGGTCCAGGCCAGGCCGGTGACCAGGCCGATTTCGTTTTCCTGCTCGGCGCGCCCGAAGTCGAAACGACGCACGCCCAGGTACTTGTCGAGGTTCTTGGAGGTGACGCTGATCGCGGCCTTGCCCGACTTGCGCGGCCCGGCGAGTGCAATTTCCTTGACCACCTTGCGGCAGACCTTGGAAACCTCGCGCTCGAGGTTGCGCACGCCCGATTCGCGCGTGTAGTAGCGCACGATGTCGCGCACCGCGCCTTCGGCGATCTTCAGCTCGGCAGCCTGCAGTCCGTTGGCCTTGAGCTGCTTGGGGATCAGGTATTTCTGCGCGATGTGCAGCTTCTCGTCCTCGGTGTAACCCGGGATGCGGATCACTTCCATGCGGTCGAGCAGCGGGCCGGGGATGTTGAGCGAATTGGCGGTGGCGATGAACATCACCTCGCTCAGGTCCAGGTCCACTTCGAGGTAGTGGTCGTTGAAGGCGCTGTTCTGTTCGGGGTCCAGCACCTCGAGCAGGGCCGAGGACGGATCGCCGCGGAAGTCCATGCTCATCTTGTCGAGCTCGTCGAGCATGAAGAGAGGGTTCTTGCTGCCGACCTTGCTCAGGTTCTGCACGATCCGGCCGGGCATCGAGCCGATGTAGGTGCGACGATGGCCGCGGATCTCGGCTTCGTCGCGCACGCCGCCGAGCGACATGCGCACGAACTTGCGGTTGGTGGCCTTGGCGATCGACTGGCCGAGCGAGGTCTTGCCCACGCCCGGGGGGCCGACCAGGCACAGGATCGGGCCGCGCATCTGCTTCACGCGCGACTGCACCGCCAGGTACTCAAGGATGCGTTCCTTGACCTTCTCCAGGCCGTAGTGGTCGGCATCGAGCACGTCCTGCGCCGCCTTGAGGTCCTTGCGCACCTTGCTGCGCTTCTTCCAGGGGACGCCCACCAGCCAGTCGATGTAGTTGCGCACGACGGTGGCCTCGGCCGACATCGGCGACATCTGCTTGAGCTTGTTGAGCTCGGCCTTGGCCTTGGTTTCCACGGCCTTGGGCATGCCCGCCTTGGCGACCTTCTTGGCCAGCTCCTCGAGTTCGTTGGGCGCCTCGTCGAGCTCGCCCAGCTCCTTCTGGATCGCCTTCATCTGCTCGTTGAGGTAGTACTCGCGCTGGCTCTTCTCCATCTGCGACTTCACGCGGCCGCGGATGCGCTTCTCGATCTGCTGGACGTCGATCTCGCCGTCCACCAGGCCGATCAGCATTTCCAGGCGCTGGCCGACCTCGAGCGTCTCGAGCAGCTGCTGCTTGTCGGCCAGGCGCGCGCCCAGGTGGGCCGAGATGGTGTCGGCCAGGCGGCTGGGGTCCTCGATGCCCGAGAGCGTGGTCAGCAGCTCCGGCGGCAGCTTGCGGTTGGTCTTGACGTACTGCTCGAACAGGCTCATCAGCGAACGCAGGGTGACCTCAAGTTCGCGTTCGTCGCGCTCGTGCACGGAGTCCACCTCCACGCCGGCGGCGGTCAGGGCGCCGTCGCGCTCGCCATAGCCATCGATGGCCACGCGCGCCGAACCCTCGACCAGCACCTTGATGGTGCCGTCGGGAAGCTTGAGCAGCTGCAGGACCTGGGCCAGGGTGCCGACCGAATACAGGTCTTCGGCGGCCGGGTCGTCGGTGTCCGGGCTCTTCTGGGCGACCAGTACGATCTGCTTGTCCCCGGCCATCGCCAGGTCCAGCGCCTTGATCGAACGGTCCCGGCCCACGAACAGCGGGATCACCATGTGGGGGTAGACGACCACGTCGCGCAGCGGCAGCACGGGAAGGTCGACGCGGTGGGGAATGGCGGGTGTGTCTTGCATGTGAAGGCTCCTCGGGGACGAGACCCCGGCATGGCTCAGGTTATGGGGTCCCGGGGGGGCGCTTGCAAGCTCTGGCGCCAGAACGCACACGGGCCGGAAAAACCGGCCCGTGTTTCAAGGACTTGCGTGCCCCCGTTCAGTCCGCCGAAGCGGCCTTGGGACTGGCCTGGGGCCCCGAGCTGTAGATCAGGTAGGGCTCGGTCTGGTGGTTGATCACCGACTCGTCCACGACGACCTTGCTGACGTTCTCCAGGGACGGCAGCTCATACATGGTGTCGAGCAGCACCGACTCCATGATGGTGCGAAGGCCACGGGCACCGGTCTTGCGCTTGAGCGCCCGCCGCGCGATCGCCAGCAGGGCGTCGGGCCGGACCTCGAGCTCGACGCCTTCCATCTCGAACAGCTTGCGGAACTGCTTGGTGATGGCGTTCTTGGGCTCGGTGAGGATCTTGACCAGCGCGGCCTCGTCGAGTTCCTCGAGCGTCGCGACCACCGGCAGGCGGCCGACGAACTCGGGGATCAGGCCGAACTTGACCAGGTCCTCGGGCTCGACCTCGGCCAGCAGCTTGCCGACTTCGATCTTGCGTTCGCTGGACTTGACCTTGGCGCCGAAGCCGATGCCGCCGGCCTCCGTGCTGCGCGCCTGGATGATCTTGTCCAGGCCCGCGAAGGCGCCGCCGACGATGAACAGGATGTTCTTGGTGTCGACCTGCAGGAACTCCTGCTGCGGGTGCTTGCGGCCACCCTGCGGCGGCACCGAGGCGACCGTGCCCTCGATCAGCTTGAGCAGCGCCTGCTGCACGCCCTCGCCCGAAACGTCGCGGGTGATGGACGGGTTCTCGGACTTGCGCGAGATCTTGTCGATCTCGTCGATGTAGACGATGCCCTGCTGCGCCTTGTCGACGTCGTAGTCGCACTTCTGCAGCAGCTTCTGGATGATGTTCTCGACGTCTTCGCCGACGTAGCCGGCTTCGGTGAGCGTGGTGGCGTCGGCGATCGTGAACGGCACGTTGAGCAGGCGCGCCAGCGTCTCGGCCAGCAGCGTCTTGCCCGACCCGGTGGGGCCGACCAGCAGGATGTTGGACTTCGACAGTTCGATGTCGTCGTTCTTGATCCGGCTTTCGATGCGCTTGTAGTGGTTGTACACGGCCACCGACAGCGTCTTCTTGGCGCGGTGCTGGCCGATCACGTACTGGTCGAGGACCTCGAGGATCTCCTTGGGCTTGGGAAGGTGGCTGCGCGCAGCATGCGCCTTCTCCTCGAGCTCCTCGCGGATGATGTCGTTGCACAGCTCGACGCATTCATCGCAGATGAACACGCTGGGGCCCGCGATCAGCTTGCGCACCTCGTGCTGGCTTTTGCCGCAGAAGGAGCAGTAGAGGATCTTGCTGCTGTCGCCGGAGCGGCCCTGGCGGTCTTCGGTCATGCTGTCTGGGCCCTGGTGAAGTGGGTCGGGAGCGAGAATATCACAGGCCGGCGCAGGTCAAGCCCGGCCCCCGGAAGGGGGCCGGAGCAGGCGTGAAGACGGCGTGCGGGGCGGCTTTCAGCCCGCCTGGATGGTGTCTTCCGGGCGACGGTCGAGCACGGCGTCGACCATGCCGTAGGCCTTGGCGGTCTCGGCGTCCATGAAGTTGTCGCGGTCGGTGTCCTTGGCGATGCGCTCCACCGGCTGGCCGGTGTGCTTGGACAGGATCTGGTTGAGCCGGTCGCGCATGGTCAGGATTTCACGGGTGTGGATCTCGATGTCGCTGGCCTGGCCCTGGAAGCCACCCAGCGGCTGGTGGATCATCACCCGCGAGCTGGGCAGGCAGTAGCGCTTGCCGGCCGCGCCGGCGGCCAGCAGCAGCGAGCCCATCGACGCCGCCTGGCCGACGCAGATGGTGCTCACGTCGGGCCGGATGAACTGCATGGTGTCGTAGATCGCCATGCCCGAGGTGACCACGCCGCCCGGCGAGTTGATGTACAGGCTGATGTCCTTCTCGGGGTTTTCCGCCTCGAGGAACAGCAGCTGGGCGACGATGACGTTGGCCATGTAGTCGTCGATGGGACCGACAAGGAAGATGACGCGCTCCTTGAGCAGCCGCGAGTAGATGTCGTAAGCGCGTTCACCGCGGCTGGTCTGCTCGACCACCATCGGCACCAGGTTCAAGCCCTTGATCGGATCCATTCGCGATTCCTCCTTGGTGGCCGCCTCAGGCGGCCTGGCGCATCAGTTCGGCGAAGCTCACGTTCTTTTCGGTGGCCTTGGCGCGCTCGGCGATCCAGTCGATCACCTGCTCCTCCATCACCCGGTTGCGCAGCCCGGACATCAGGTTGGCGTCGCTGCGGTAGAGCTCGATCACCTGCGCCGGATCCTCGTACGTGGACGCGATCAGCTGCATGGTCTCGGTCAGGCGCTTGTTGTCGAGCGTCAGCTTGTTTTGGCGCGCGACCTCGCCCACCAGCAGCGCGGCGGCGACGCGCTTGTGCGCGGCGTCCTTGAACTGCGCGGCCTCGAAGGTCGCGTTGGCGTGACCCTTCTGGCGGGCCTCCTGCTGCGCGCTGGCGGCCATCTTGCGGGCTTCGGCCTCGACCAGGCGCGGCGGCAGCTCGACCTCGGCATAGGCCGCGACCAGCTTGCTGGCGACTTCCGCGCGCAGGCGCTGCATCAGGTTGCCCTTGAGCTCGCGCTCGAGGTTGGCGCGCACTTCCTTGCGGAAGGTTTCGAGCTTGCCACCCTTGATGCCGAAGCTCTTGATGAAGGCCTCGTCCACTTCGGGAAGCTTGGGCGCCGACACCTTGACCGCCTTGACGGCGACCTTGGCGGTCTTGCCAGCTAGGTCGGCATTGCGCCAGTTTTCCGGGAAGGTCACCTCGACTTCGGTTTCCTCGCCGGGCTTGAGACCCACCAGGCGCTGTTCGATTTCCGGGTACAGCACGTTCGAGCCGACCACGGTGGCGCCGCGCTCGACGCCTTCGGCCGGCACGCGGCCGTCGGCGGTGGTGGCGGAGGTTTCGACCTGGACCAGGTCGCCGGCCTCGGCGGCGCGTTCGACCGGTTCCCAGCTGCGGCGCTGCTGGCGCAGGGTCTCGATCATGTTGTCGATGTCCGACTCCTCGATGGCCGAGGTGGTGCGCACGATCTCGAGCTTGGAGGGGTCGATCTCACCGAAGTCCGGCACCACTTCGAAGGTGGCGCTGTAGCGGATTTCGCCGCCCTCGCCTTCCGGCTCCGGCTTCACTTCCGGGCTGCCGGCGATCTGCAGGTTCTCCTGGCGGATCGCTTCGCCCAGGCTTTCGCGGATCAGGTCGCCATAGGCTTCCGAGCGAACCTGCTGGCCGAAGCGCTGCTCGATGACCTTGGTCGGGACCTTGCCCTTGCGGAAGCCCTTGATGTTGGCCGTGCGCGCGATTTCGCGCAGGCGGTTGCCGACGGCGCCCTCGAGACGGTCGGCCGGCAGGCTGACGGTGAGGCGACGTTCGAGGTTGGCGGTATTCTCAAGCGAGACTTGCATGTTCACTCCTGCGACGCGCCTTTGACATGGGCGCGAAAATGAAAAAACCCGCGGAGCTTCGGTTCGTCCCCGCGCCTCCGTTGCCGGATGGTGCGAAAGGAGAGACTCGAACTCTCACGGGTTGCCCCACTGGAACCTAAATCCAGCGCGTCTACCAGTTTCGCCACTTTCGCAACGCCGCGCGGGATCGATTCTTCGGGAAGATGGTGGGCCGTGTAGGATTCGAACCTACGACCTATTGATTAAGAGTCAACTGCTCTACCAACTGAGCTAACGGCCCGTTATCTTCCCGCCGAAGCGGCTGCGACGGCACATTATGCCGTGCCTGGAACTGGGGTGGAAGACGGGACTCGAACCCGCGACCCTCGGAATCACAATCCGATGCTCTAACCAACTGAGCTACATCCACCAATGTAAAACAAACCTGCCTTCGCCACCCTTCCCACCTGGCGCGCCCGGCAGGACTCGAACCTGCAACCGCCGGCTTAGAAGGCCGGTGCTCTATCCGGTTGAGCTACGGGCGCCTGCCGGGATGATACCGGCCGGTGCTCGCCGCATCCATGCGGGTTGCAGTCCAGGGACAGAACGGCCTGGTCGGGGCAGAGGGATTCGAACCCACGACATCCAGCTCCCAAAGCTGGCGCTCTACCAGGCTGAGCTATACCCCGGCGGTGAAGCCCGACGCCCATGAAGGCGCGCCGCAGGAGTCTCACTGTACGGCCGGCGGGGTTTGGCGCGCAATGCGCGTTCGCCCCGTCGTCCGAACAAAAAGGGTGCCGAAGCACCCTGTTTGCATTAGTGGCGCGCCCGGAGAGATTCGAACTCCCGACCACCAAGTTCGTAGCCTGGTGCTCTATCCAGCTGAGCTACGGGCGCGCAGAAGCGAAATTATGGGGCACTCCACCGAAACCGTCAATACTTTCGTAACAACTTTTTCGCTGCGCTGGCGTGCCGCCGTCGTTCGCCGGGACGAAAAAATCGCCGCCCTTGGGCGGCGATCCATCGACCTGGCGGAGTGAGAGGGATTCGAACCCTCGATAAGGCTTTTGACCCTATACTCCCTTAGCAGGGGAGCCCCTTCAGCCACTCGGGCATCACTCCGGAAACGGTTGCCGGCGTCGCCTTTCGGGCGAAACCGGCCGCATAGGATAGCCCTTCAGCCCTGCTTTGGTAAACCCGCGCCGGCCTCGTCCTCTCCGGCCGCCGGTACGTCGTCCTTCTGGATCCGCTGGAAGATTTCCTCGCGGTGCACGGCAACGTCCTTCGGCGCGGTGATGCCGATGCGAACCTGGTTGCCCTTGACGCCCAGCACCGTGACGGTGACCGAGTCACCGATCATCAGGGTCTCTCCCACCCTTCGCGTCAGAATCAGCATCCCCTTCCCTCCCGATACGTCCCTGCACCGGCCCGCATGGCGCGAGACCCGCGGTTCCCCGGCCGCGCACGACGCGCGGCATCAACCGGAGGATAGTTCGGCACCGCCCGGGGCGCAACGAAGGCCCGGGCGGGCCTTGATCAGCCCTCCAGGCGCTGGGCGACCCAGGCTGGCACGTCCGCCAGCGCGGCCACCAGCTCCGGGCCGTCGCTGCCGCCGCCCTGGGCCATGTCGGGACGCCCGCCGCCCTTGCCGCCGATCCGCCCGGCGACATGGGACAGCAGTTCACCCGCCTTCACCCTGCCGAGCGCGCCGCCCTGGACGCCGGCCACCAGCGAGGCCTTGCCGTCCTTGGCCGAGGCCAGCAGGATCACGGCGTCGCCCAGGCGCGACTTGAGCTGGTCCACCGCGTCGCGCAGGGACTTGGCGTCGAGGCCTTCCAGGCGCGCGGCGACGACCTTCACGCCGGCCACTTCCGGCGCGGAGGCCGCCAGGTCCGCGGTGGCGCCGGCGGCGGCCTTGGCCTTGATCGACTCGAGTTCGCGCTCGAGCTTCTTCTGGCGCTCGAGCAGCTGGGAGAGTTTGTCCAGTACGTCGCGCGGGCTGCCGCCCAGCAGGCCGGCCACCTGCGCCAGGCGGCGCTCCTCTTCGGCGACATGGGCCAACGCGCCTTCGCCCGTCACTGCCTCGATGCGGCGCACGCCGGCGGCGACGCCGCCTTCGCTGAGGATCTTGAACAGGCCGATGTCGCCGGTGTGGTGCACGTGCGTGCCGCCGCAGAGCTCGGTCGAGAACCCGCCCATGCGCAGCACGCGCACGCGCTCACCGTACTTCTCGCCGAACAGGGCCATCGCGCCGAAGTCCATGGCTTCCTGCATGCCCATGTGGTGGATCTCGGCCTCCGCGTTACCGCGGATCTCCGCATTCACCATCGCCTCGATGCGCGCCAGCTCCTCCGGCGTGATGGCCTGGAAATGCGCGAAGTCGAACCGCAGCCGGTCGGGCGCGACCAGCGAGCCCTTCTGGGTGACGTGTTCGCCCAGCACCTTGCGCAGCGCCGCGTGCAGAAGGTGGGTGGCCGAATGGTTGAGCACGATCGCCTGGCGGCGCACCCCGTCGACGCGCGCGGACACGCGCTCGCCGCGCTTGAGGCGGCCGGCGACGAGTTTGCCGGCGTGGCCATGGAAGGACCCCGCCAGCTTCAGCGTGTCGCCGACTTCGAAGCGGGCGCCGTTGGCATCGAGCAGCAGGCCGGTGTCGCCCACCTGGCCGCCGGATTCGGCATAGAAGGGCGTCGTGTCGAGCAACACCACGGCCTCGTCACCGGCGGAGATTTCCTCGACCGGCTTGCCCTCGCGCACCAGCGCGAGCACGCGGCAGCCGTCGGCCTCGAGTGCGTCGTAACCCTGGAAGTCGGTCGGCTTGAGGCCCGACACCAGTTCCGCCGGCAGCACCACGCCACCGGCGAACTTGCTGGCGGCGCGCGCGCGGTCGCGCTGCTGGTCCATCAGTGTTTCGTATTCGGCCAGCGCGCCGTCGGCCAGGGCCCAGCCCTTGTCGGCGTTCTCGCGCAGCAGGTCGGCGATCAGGTCGGGCGGGCAGCCGTAGGTGTCGTGCAGCTGGAACAGCTGGTCGCCGCGGATGCGGTTTCCCGACGCAGCCAGGTAGTCCTCCAGCCGCGCCATGCCGGCATCGAGCGTCTGCGCGAACGCGGCTTCCTCGCCCTTCAGCGCCTGCTCGACCAGCTTCTGCTTGGCCGCCAGTTCGGGATACGCCTCGCCCATGGCTTCCACCAGGGGCTGGACCATGCGCCAGAACTTGCCTTCAGGCGCCAGGCCGTCGAGCTTCCAGAAGTGGCGGATGGCGCGCCGGATGATGCGCCGGAGCACGTAGCCGCGACCCTCGTTGGAGGGCAGCACGCCATCGACGACGAGGAAACTGCAGGCGCGCACGTGGTCGGCGATCACGCGCAGGGATTTGTTCTCCAGGTCGTCCTGCTTGCCGGTGAGCGCGGCCGCGGCCTTGATCAGGTGCTGGAACAGGTCGATCTCGTAGTTGCTGTGCACGTGCTGGAGCACCGCCGAAATGCGCTCCAGGCCCATGCCGGTGTCCACGCAGGGCGCCGGCAGCGGCAGCAGCGTGCCGTCCGGCTGGCGGTCGAACTGCATGAAGACGTTGTTCCAGATCTCGATGAAGCGATCGCCGTCCTCGTCGGGGCTGCCCGGCGGACCCCCGGCGATGTGGGCGCCATGGTCGTAGAAGATTTCGCTGCAGGGACCGCAGGGGCCGGTGTCGGCCATTTGCCAGAAATTGTCGCTGGCGAAGGGCGCGCCCTTGTTGTCGCCGATCCGGATGATGCGGTCGGCCGGCAGGCCGACGTCCTTGTGCCAGATGTCGAAGGCTTCGTCGTCGGTGTGGTAGATCGTGACGAGCAGGCGCTCCTTGGGCAGCTTCCAGACCTCGGTCAGCAGCTCCCAGGCCCAGGCGATGGCCTCGCGCTTGAAGTAGTCGCCGAAGCTGAAGTTGCCCAGCATCTCGAAGAAGGTGTGGTGGCGCGCGGTGTAGCCGACCTGGTCGAGGTCGTTGTGCTTGCCGCCGGCGCGCACGCAGCGCTGCGAAGAGACGGCACGCGTGTAGCTGCGCTTCTCGGCGCCGAGGAACACGTCCTTGAACTGCACCATGCCCGCGTTGGTGAACAGCAGCGTCGGGTCGTTGCCGGGCACGAGCGGGCTCGAGGGCACGACCTGGTGGCCCTTGGATTTGAAGAAGTCGAGGAAATCCTGGCGGATCTGGTGGCTGGTCTTGGTCATGGGCTGGCTGGCAGTAAGTCGGGGGCCACGCCTGGAAGGTGCGGCCAGACCCACAAGATTACCAGCCCGGAGCGGGCAGCCGGACCCGCCCTGGCCCGACGGACCGCTTAAAACGCGTCCTCGTCTCCGTCCCGGGCCCGACCGCGAACGGCGGCCCAGGCGCTGTCCTGGTCGAATCCCCGGCGCAGCAGGAATTCGACCGCCTTGCGACGGCGGTCGGGGTCAGCCAGGACTGCCGCAGTCCAGCGGCGCTCGACCTGGCGCCGGGCGGACGCCGGCCAATCCGCCTCGCAGGCGGCCAGGGCAAGCTGGATGGCGTCTTCGCCCAGTCCATGGCCCGCCAGTTCCACCCGGATACGCACCGGGCCGTAACCCGAACTGGCCCGGTCACGGGCAAAACTGGCGGCGAAACGGCTGTCGTCCTGGTAGCCCTGCCCGGCCAGCCGCTCCACCGCGGCCTCGGCCTCGGCCGGCTCGACGCCACGCTGGGCCAGTTTGCGGGCCAGGTCGCGCCGCGAGTGCTCTCGCCTGACCAGCAGGCCCAAGGCCCGCTGGTAGGCGTCTGCGGCTTCGCCGCGCGGCCGCCCCATGCCGGCCTCAGCCCTCGACGGCCTCGGCGTTTTCGTCGCCGATCACCAGGCCGGGCACGAACTTCTCGCGCAGCTTGGCCTCCAGGTCCTTGGCCACGGCCGGATTGTCCTTGAGCCACTGGCGCACGTTCTCCTTGCCCTGGCCGATGCGCTCGTCGTTGTAGCTGTACCAGGCGCCGGCCTTGTCGATCAGCTTGGCATCCACGCCCATGTCGATCAGCTCGCCTTCGCGGCTGATGCCCTGGCCGTAGAGGATCTCGGTGACGATGATCTTGAACGGCGGCGCCATCTTGTTCTTGACCACCTTGATCTTGGTCTGGTTGCCGATGATCTCGTCGCCCTTCTTGACCGCGCCGATGCGACGGATGTCCAGGCGCACCGAGGCGTAGAACTTCAGCGCATTGCCGCCGGTGGTCGTTTCCGGGCTCTGGCCCGGCATCATGATGCCGATCTTCATGCGCAGCTGGTTGATGAAGATGACCATGCAGTTGCTGCGCTTGATGTTGCCCGTCAGCTTGCGCAGGGCCTGGCTCATCAGGCGCGCCTGCAGGCCCGGCAGCTGGTCGCCCATTTCGCCCTCGATCTCGGCGCGCGGGGTCAGCGCGGCGACCGAGTCGACCACGACCATGTCCACCGAATTCGAACGCACCAGCATGTCGGCGATTTCGAGCGCCTGTTCACCGGTGTCGGGCTGGCTGACCAGCAGGTCGTCGACGTTCACGCCCAGCTTCTGGGCATACGTGGGGTCGAGCGCGTGCTCGGCGTCGATGAAGGCGGCGGTGCCGCCGGCCTTCTGGCATTCGGCGATCGCCTGCAGGGTCAGCGTGGTCTTGCCCGAGGACTCCGGTCCGTAGATTTCGATGACGCGGCCCTTGGGCAGGCCGCCGATGCCCAGCGCGATGTCCAGCATCAGCGAGCCGGTGCCGATGACTTCGGCCGCTTCGATGGCCTTGTCGCCCATGCGCATGACCGCACCCTTGCCGAACTGCTTTTCGATCTGGCTCAGGGCGGCGGTGAGGGCGCGCTTCTTGTTCTCGTCCATGGGTTTGTTCCTCGGGGTCTTGTTGTCGGTGGTCGCCAGCTTAGTGGGGCCGGGTCTCACGGATTGAGAAGCTTCCGGCGACCCTGAATCTGCCTTTCCTGCCGGGCTCGCGGCAGCCTCTTGTGCTTCGATGCGCTGTAGGGAATGGGACTTCTTCCTCGCGGCTTTTTTCTTGCCCAGGCTCAACGGTTCGGCCTTACGAGGCCGCAGTACAGGCCTTCGATGGCGAAGTCCTGGTCGGACTGGACGACGATGGGGGCGAAGTCGGGATTGCGCGGCAGCAGGCGGATGCCGTCCTTGCCGATCTTGAGCAGTTTCACGGTGATTTCCTCATCGATACGCGCGACGACGATCTGGCCGCTGCGTGCGTCATTGGTGCGGTGCACGCCGATCAGGTCGCCGTGCAGGATGCCTTCGTCGCGCATGGAGTCGCCCTTCACCCGCAGCAGGTAATCGGGCGCCGGGGAGAAGAAGACACGGTCGAGCAGCACCATGTCGTGAAGACCGGCGTCGGCGCCGATCGGCAGGCCGGCGGCCACCTGGCCCAGCACCGGCAGGCGCAGGGGTGCGTCCCCGGCCGCCGGGACGAGGTCGGCGGCCGGGGACGACAAACCGGGGGACACCGCCAGGCGGATGCCACGCGCCTGCCCGGGCACGCGGCGGATGGCGCCGGCCTGTTCGAGGGCTTCGAGGTGGTATTGGGCCGCGCGCACGCCCTTGAAGCCGAAGGCATGGGCGATCTCGACCTGGGACGGCGGCACGCCGTCGGCCTCGATGCGCTCGGTGATCATGGCCAGGATGGCCTGCTGGGTGTCGGTGATGTCCATTAGTAGTAATACTACTAACGAACCACCCCGGGCTGTCAAGCCCCTTCCTGCGCCCTAGCGGGCCAGGGCGAGCAGGCCGTGCAGGGCGGCGGCGACGGTCTGCCGGCGCACCGCGTCGCGGTCGCCGTCGAAGTGGAAAAGTTCGGCCTTGGGGTAGCCGCCGCGACGCTTCCAGCCTATCCACACGGTGCCAACCGGCTTGTCGGCGTTGCCGCCGGTGGGACCGGCGATGCCGGTCACCGCCACGGCGATGCTGGCACCGGAATTGACCAGCGCGCCGGAAACCATCTCGGTGACGGTTTCGCGGCTGACCGCGCCGTGTTCCACCAGGGTCTCGGGCCGCACGCCCAGCAGGGCCTGCTTGGCCTCGTAGCTGTAGGCCGCCATGCCGCAGTCGAACCAGGCCGAGCAGCCCGGGATGTCGGTGATCATCTTGGCGATCCAGCCGCCGGTGCAGCTCTCGGCCGTCGCCAGCATCAGGTGGCTGGCCTGCAGCGTGGTGCCCACGCGCTCGGCCAGGGCGTGCAGGGCGTCGTCGGAAAGCTCGGGGATTTCGCTCATGGCGCTAGCGTAGTCCCGGACCCGGTCGCTGGCTATTGCCCGCCGCCACACTCGGGCTTGACATTGGCATTTACAACTGTAATCTCGAGTCCTGATTACAGTCGTAAACAACTTTCGCGCGGCCGGGGATCCCATGATCGAACTGCTCTGGAAGGAAGCCCAACAAGGCGTGCTGGCAACTACCGCGGCCATCGCGCTGGTGCTGTTGCTGCGGATGCCGCTGCGTCGCGCCTTCGGGCCGGAGCTGGCCTATCTGGCCTGGGCCGCCGTGCCGCTGTCGCTGCTGGCGGTGCTGCTGCCCGGGGCGGCGACGCTTCCGGCCCACCCGGCGTCGCTGCCGTCCTGGACGTCCCAGGCGCTGGAAGGCGTCCAGGCCGCGGTGCTCCAGACGCCGGTCGATGCCCGCCCCTGGCTGCTGCTGGCCTGGGCCCTGGGCGCGCTGGCGCTGGCGTCTGCGCTGTTCCGCACCCAGCGGCGTTTCGCCCGGCAGGTGCACCGCCAGCCGGGCAGCGAATTCGACCTCAGCGAGGAGGCCAGCCCGGCGGTCTTCGGTTTGTGGCGTCCCCGCATCGTATTGCCCGGCGATTTCACTTCGCGCTACGACGCCCGCGAACAGGCGCTGCTGCTCGCCCACGAGCGCGAACACCTGCGGCGCCGGGACATCCCCGCCCAGGCGCTGGCCGCCGCGCTGACCTGCCTGTTCTGGTTCAACCCGCTGGTGCACCTCGCCTCGCGGCGATTCCGGCTCGACCAGGAACTGGCCTGCGACGCCGCCGTGCTGCGCCGCCACCCCGGGGCACGCCGAAGCTACGGCGAAGCCATGCTCAAGACCCAGCTCGCGGCGATCAGCCTGCCGCTTGGCTGCCACTGGCCCTCGCGCCATCCCCTGAAGGAGAGAATCACCATGCTCAAGCAGTCCTCCCCCAGCGCTGCCCGCCGCCGCGCCGGCAGTGCCGTGATCGCCGCGGGGCTTGCCGTCCTCGCCCTTGGAAGCTGGGCCGCGCAGCCGGCGCAACCCCGGCAGGCGGGCGTCGCCCCGCTGCAGGTGCTGACCGATGACGACGTCATCGGGCAACCAAAATATCCCGCGGCAGCCGCCAAGGCAGGCGTGGGTGGCCTGGTCGTGCTCGACGTCCTCGTCGGCGCGGACGGCGTTCCGGCCGACATCCGCGTCCACCGCGCCGACCCCGAAGGTGTCTTCGAGAAACAGGCGATCGAAGCGGCCCAGGGCTGGCGCTTCAACGCCGGTCGCGAAGGTCGCCGGGGCGACAAGGTGCAGGGCTGGGTGCGCGTCCCGGTCAAGTTCACGCCGGATGCCTCGCCCCCGGGCGACGCGCCCGCCGCGGAGCCTGCGTCCGGCGCCTGAGCCACTTCCGGCACAATAGGGCGGTTCAACCACCGCCCTTGCCATGCCCCCCGAACAGAACAACGCCCCGCAGCACACCCCGCTGATGAAGCAATTCTTCGCCGCCAAGGCGGAGTATCCGGACATCCTGCTGTTCTTCCGGATGGGCGATTTCTACGAACTGTTCTACGACGACGCCCGCAAGGCGGCGCGCCTGCTGGACATCACGCTGACCCAGCGCGGCAGCTCCGGCGGCGCGCCGATCCCGATGGCCGGCGTTCCCGTGCATGCCTACGAGGGCTACCTGGCGCGCCTGGTCGCGCTCGGTGAGTCGGTGGCGATCTGCGAACAGATCGGCGACCCGGCCGCCAGCAAGGGCCTGGTCGAGCGCAAGGTCGTGCGCATCGTCACCCCGGGCACCGTCACCGACGAGGCCCTGCTGCAGGAGCGGCGCGACACCCTGCTGATGGCGGTCAGCCGCGGCCGCACCGGTTTCGGCCTGGCCTGGGCCGACCTGGCCGGGGGTCGTTTCCTGGTGTCCGAGGTCGCCGACGAAGACCAGCTGGCCGCGGAAATCGCCCGCCTGGACCCGGCCGAGCTGCTGCTGCCCGACGAAGACGGCTGGCCGCCCTTCCTCGCCGGCCAGCACGGCCTGCGCCGCCGGCCGCCCTGGGGCTTCGACGCCGATGCCTGCCGCCGCCAGCTGCTGAAGTTCTTCAAGCTGCACGACCTCAGCGGCTTCGGCCTCGAGGACAAGCTGCTCCCCACGGCCGCCGCCGGTGCCCTGCTCGCCTACGTCGAGGAAACGCAGAAGCAGCAGCTGCCGCACCTGACCGCCATCGCCTTTGAATCGGCCGGGGACGGCATCGCGCTCAACGCCGCCACCCGCCGGCACCTGGAGCTCGACAGCCGCACCGACGGCCGCAGCGAACACACCCTGCTCGGCGTGCTCGACACCAGCGTCAGCCCCATGGGCGGGCGCCTGCTGCGGCGCTGGCTCAATCGTCCGCTGCGCGACCGCGGCGTGCTGGGCCAGCGCCACCATGCCGTCGCCACCTTCATCGATTCCGGGGCGCACGACGCCCTGCGCGAAACCTTCCGCGGCCTGGGCGACATCGAACGCATCCTTTCCCGCGTGGCCCTTCGCTCGGCGCGCCCGCGCGACCTGTCCACGCTGCGCGACGGCCTGGCGCTGCTGCCTAGCGTGCGCGAACTGCTGGCGCCGCTCGATTCCCCCCGCCTCGACGCACTGGCGGCCGCGCTGGGCGAACACGATGCCACCGCCGACCTGCTGGCCCGCGCCATCGTGCTGCAGCCGCCGGTGCTGATGCGCGACGGCGGCGTGTTCGCCGAAGGCTTCGACGCCGAGCTCGACGAACTGCGCACCCTGTCCACGACGGCCGACCAGTTCCTCGTGGACCTGGAGGCCCGCGAGCGCGCCGCCACCGGCATCGCCACGCTGAAGGTGGGCTACAACCGCGTGCACGGTTATTTCATCGAGATCAGCAAGGGCCAGTCGGTCAAGGCGCCCACGCACTACACGCGCCGGCAGACCCTGACGGGCGCCGAGCGCTACATCACCGAAGAACTCAAGGCCTTCGAGGACAAGGTGCTCAGCGCCCGCGAACGTTCGCTGACGCGCGAGAAGGCCCTGTACGAGGAACTGCTGGAAACCTTGAACCAGTCGCTGGAACCACTCAAGCGCTGCGCCGCGGCCCTGAGCGAACTCGACGTGCTCGCGGCCTTCGCCGAACGCGCCCAGGCCCTGGACTGGTCGCGACCCGAACTGACCGACGCGCCGGGTCTTTGCATCGAGCGCGGCCGGCACCCGGTGGTCGAAGCCGTGCGCGACGAGCCCTTCGAACCCAACGACCTGGTGCTGGACGAAGACCGCCGCATGCTGGTGATCACCGGCCCGAACATGGGCGGCAAGTCCACCTACATGCGCCAGAACGCGCTGATCGTGCTGCTGGCCCACATCGGCAGCTTCGTGCCGGCTTCGCGCGCGGTCATCGGCCCGGTGGACCGCGTGCTGACGCGCATCGGCGCCGGCGACGACCTGGCGCGCGGCCAGTCCACCTTCATGGTCGAGATGGCCGAAACCAGTTACATCCTGCACCACGCCACCGCGCAGTCACTGGTGCTGATGGACGAGATCGGCCGCGGCACGTCCACCTACGACGGCCTGGCCCTGGCCGAAGCCTGCGCCCGCCACCTGGCGCAGGCCAACCGCGCCTACACCTTGTTCGCGACCCACTATTTCGAGCTCACGGCCCTGGCCGAACCCGGCAGCGGCATCGCCAACGTGCACCTGGACGCGATCGAACACGGCGACCGCCTGGTGTTCATGCACGCGGTGAAGGACGGCCCGGCCAACCGCAGCTTCGGCCTGCAGGTGGCGGCGCTGGCCGGCCTGCCGCGCACGGTGGTGGAACAGGCCCGGCGCACGCTGGCCAGCCTGGAACAGCGCGGCGCGCCGCAGGCCGTGGCGGAAATGAGCCCGGCGGCGCTGGATGCGCCGCAGCAGTTCGGCCTGTTCGCACCGCAGTCCTCGCCTGCCCTCGAGGCGCTGGATGCGATCGATCCCGACGAACTCACGCCCAAGCAGGCGCTTGAGGCGCTTTACCGCCTGCGGCAGCTGCGCTGAACCGCGACGACGTCCTCACCGGACGTCGACGCGAACCTGCTAGTTTTTCCTTCCCTGGCCTGACCGACCCCGGAGCCCGCGAATGTCCCTGCGCTGCCTGATCCTCGCCCTGCCGCTGCTCGCGGCGGCCCTCGATGTCCAGGCCCAGGCGCTGCTGGTGCAGGCCGGGCAACTGCTCGACCGCCCGGGGCAGGCGCCGCGCGGCGCCGCCACGCTGTACATCCGCGACGGCAAGGTCGCGCAGGTTCGCGACGGCCACCACGGCGCCGAAGCCTTCGGCGCACCGGCCGATACCGAGGTGCTGGACCTGCGCAGCCACTTCGTCCTGCCCGGCCTGATTGACAGCCACGTGCACCTGACCAATGACCTCGGCGGCGTCGCCGGCCAGCTTTCCGAGGTGCAGCGCGGCCCCGCCGACAACGCGCTCGAGGCCGCTGTCAACGCCCGCAAGACGCTGCTTGCCGGGTTCACCACGGTGCGCAACCTGGGCGACCGCGACGGCGAGATCCGCGCGCTGCGCGACGCCATCGCCGCCGGCAAGCTGCCGGGGCCTCGCATCCTCACCGCCAACACCTCCATATCGGCGACCGCCGGCCATGGCGATCCGCGCCTGGGCTACCGCGAAGACCTGCATGCCGCGCTCGACGCGGGCAACGTCTGCGACGGCGTCGAATCCTGCCGTCGCGCGGTACGCAGCCAGGTCGCCGCGGGCGCCGACGTGATCAAGCTGCTGATCACCGGCGGCGTGAACAGCCGCATCGGCGCGGGCCTGGGCGCGCAGATGTTCGAGGACGAAGCGCGGGCGGTCATCGACACCTCGCGCATGTACGGCAAGAAGGTGGCCGTGCACGCCCATGGCGCCGACGGCATCAACCTGGCGCTGCGCCTGGGCGTGGATTCGATCGAGCACGGCACCCTGCTCGACGCCGAGGGACTGGCGTTGTTCCGCCGCAGCGGCGCCTACTACGTGCCGACGCTTTCCACCGTCAACGGCTACCGCGAGCGCCTGGCCGCCAATCCGGAGGCGTACCAGGGCGAGGTGCTGGAGAAGATCCGCTGGCGCATCGACATCACCGGCAAGTCGCTGGAACAGGCGGTGCCGGCCGGCGTGAAGATCGCCTTCGGCACCGACGCCGGCGTCAGCCTGCACGGGCGCAACGCCGACGAGTTCGAGCTGATGGTGGCCCATGGCATGACGCCAGCGCAGGCCATCGTCGCCGCCACCCGCAACGCCGCCGACCTGCTCGGCCTGGACGACAGCATCGGCAGCCTCGAGCCGGGCAAGCAGGCGGACCTCGTCGCCGTCAGCGGCAACCCGCTCGAGGACGTCACCGTGCTCAAGCGCGTGCAGGTGGTGGTCAAGGGCGGCGAGGTCTTCCGCCCCTGAGCGCCAGGCGCCGGTGGCTCAGGCCACGGCGCTGAGCGTGTCGCCTTCGAGCGCCTGGGCCAGGTCGGCCCAGAGGTCGTCGACCTGTTCGATGCCGACCGACAGCCGCAGCAGGCCGGGGCCGATGCCGCTGGCCAGGCGCGCCTGCGGATCGACGACGCGATGGGTCAGGCCGGCCGGATGCTGGATCAGCGTGTCCACCGACCCCAGGCTCACCGCCGGCGTCATCAGGCGCACCCGCGACATGACCGAGGCCGCGGCTTCGTGGCCGCCGCGCAGGTCGAAGGCCATCAGCGCGCCGGGGCCGGCCATCTGGGTGCCGACAAGATGGGCATTGCGCACCGTGCCCAGGCCCGGGAAATAAACGCGGGCAACCGCGGGATGCGCGGCCAGCCTTTCGGCGATCACGATGGCATTGGCCTGCGCGCGCTCGACGCGGATGGCCAGGGTCGGCAGGCCGCGGTGCAGCAGGTAGGCGCCCAGCGGATGCAGCAATGCACCGGTCGCCGCGCGCACGGTGCGCAGCGGCTGTGCACGCTCTTCGCTGCAGCAGACCACGCCGGCGATCACGTCGCCATGGCCACCCAGGAACTTGGTGGCGCTGTGCATCACGTAGGTGGCGCCGAGCCTGGCGGGCTGCTGGAGGACCGGCGTGGCGAAGGTGGAGTCCACCAGTACCGGCACGTCGCCGGCGGCGGCCACCACCGCGCGGATATCCACCAGGTCGAGCGTCGGGTTGGCCGGGGTTTCGATGATCACCAGGGCGGTGTCGGCGCGGCGGCGCGCGGCAATCTCGGTGGCGTCCACGAACTCCGCTTCCAGGCCGCACAGGCCCGAGGCCAGCAGGTGGTCGGACGTGCCGTACAGCGGCCGCACCACCAACACGTGGCCGCCGCGCGAACGCGCGTCCAGCAGCACCGCGGTCAGTGCCGCCATGCCCGAGCCGTAGGCCACGCAGGCCTCGGTGCCCTCCAGCCGCGCCAGCGCGTTTTCGACCCGCCCCACGGTCGGATTGTGCAGGCGCGCGTAAATCGGGTTCGCGGCGCTGGCAGCGCCACCGACCAGGGCGTCGAAGCTTTCGGTGCCGGCGTCGAGGTCGGCCACCGGGTACGTGGTGGACAGGTCGATCGGCGGCGCGTGCACGCCCAGGCGGGCGAAGTCTTCGCGGCCGGCGTGCACGGCGAGGGTGTCGAAATGGTCCATGGCGGGCTCCGGGGTCGGCAGGCGGCCACTATGGCGTAGACTTGCGACTTGTTCGGCTGGACCGAACACTATTTCCGAATCGGGGGATCTCCATGCATCTCGACCGAACAGACTTCGCCATTCTTCGCATTCTTCGAAAGAATGCACGGCTGCCCAACAAGGACCTGGCCGCCCGCGTCGGGGTGGCGCCGTCCACGGCGCTCGAGCGCGTCCGCCGGCTGCGGGAGGCCGGGGTGCTGCAGGGCTTCCACGCCGAGATCGCCCCGGCCGCGGTCGGCATCGGCCTGCAGGCGATGGTGGCGGTCCGGCTCGCGCGCCACTCGCGGCCGCAGGTCGAAGCCTTCCACGCCCACCTGCTGTCGCTGCCCGAGGTGCTGAGCCTCTACCACGTCGCCGGGGCCGACGATTTCCTGGTGCACGTGGGCGTGAGCAACAGCGACCACCTGCGCGACTTCGCCATGGCGGCACTGACCAGCCGCGAGGAAGTGGCACACATCGAGACGCACCTGATCTTCGCCTTCAAGCGAAGCACCGACCTGCCGGTTTACCTGGACGACGGCGAGCCCTGAGTCAGAGCGAGTCGAGGTCGCCCAGGGCCTGGATCAGGCGGCGCGCGCGCTTGTCGGGTTTGCCCGCGGGCGGCCGGTAACCGGCGACGGCGGCCCGGCGCTCGGCGGCGGCCTGCAGGCGCGCCTGTTTCGCCGGCTCATCCTCGACGTACAGCGCCTGTGCCAGCCGGGCGGGCCCGCGCTTGTCGCTCAGGCCCAGTACCTGGATCTCGAAGACCTCCTCGCCGCGCCGCACCAGCATGGTTTCGCCGATGCGCACCGCGCGCGAGGCCTTGGCGCCCTGCCCGGCGACCTGCACCTTGCCGCCTTCGATGGCCTGCTTGGCCAGCGCGCGGGTCTTGAAGAAGCGCGCCGCCCACAGCCAGACATCGAGGCGGACGGCATGGGCCGCATCGGCGGCGGCGTTGGGGTTGGTCATGCGTGGATCGTGCTATCGGAGGTTTGCAAACGCAAACGGCCGCCCGGAGGCGGCCGTTCGGGAGGAACTTGCAGCGCGTATCAGCTGTTCGAACGCGCGGCCAGGTCTTCCTTGATGCGCGCCTTCTTGCCCTGCAGGCCGCGCAGGTAATACAGCTTGCTCTGGCGGACCTTGCCGTGGCGCTTGACGATGACCGAGTCGATGATGGCGCTGTGGGTCTGGAACACGCGCTCGACGCCGAAGCCGTGCGAGATCTTGCGCACGGTGAAGGCCGAGTTCAGGCCGGCGTTCTTGATGGCGATGACCACGCCCTCATAGGCCTGGACGCGCTCGCGGTTGCCTTCCTTGACCTTGACGTTGACGACGACGGTGTCGCCCTGGGAGAACTTCGGCATTTCCCGGGTGGCCTGCTCGGCCTCGAACTGCTGCAGCAGCTTGTGGATGCTCATGATGTGTACGCCTGTGATGTTTGTTTTGAGTGCGCGCCAGAGGCCCGGGAACCGTGCTTGGCTATCGTGGATCCGGTCGGTGGGCTGACCGTGGAGCCGCGCAGTATAACCGCGCAAGCCCTTGAAAGGGAAGCGGTTCAGCCCCCCGGCGAGTGACTGGCCCGCCACTGGCCGATGAAGTCCGCCAGCAGGGCCCGGTCGGCCACGTCCAGGCGGGCCCTGGCCAGCAGGTCCGGGCGCCGCAGCCAGGTGCGGCCCAGGCTCTGCTGCCGGCGCCAGCGGGCGATGGCGGCATGGTCCCCGGAGAGCAGCACCGCCGGCACACCCTCGGTGCCGGTGGCCTCGGAACGGGTGTAATGCGGGCAGTCCAGCAGGCCGTCCTCGAAGCTGTCCTGGGTGGCCGAATCGGCGTGGTTCAGGGCGCCCTCCTGCAGCCGGCCGACGGCGTCCACCAGCACCGCCGCGGCCAGTTCGCCGCCGGACAGCACGTAGTCGCCGATCGACAGCTCCTCGTCCACTTCGCGCTCGATGAAGCGCTCGTCCAGGCCCTCGTAGCGGCCGCAGAGCAGCAGCAGGCGCGGCAGCGCGGCCAGCTCGCGGACCCTGGCCTGGGTCAGCCGCGGGCCCTGGGGGCTGAGGGAGATGACCCGCGCCGGCGCCGGATCCGCGGCCTTCGCGGCCGCCAGACAGGCGGACAGGGGTTCGGCCAGCATCAGCATGCCGGGCCCGCCGCCGAAGGGGCGCTGGTCCACGCGGCGGTAGTTGTCGGTGGCGTAGTCGCGGGGATTCCAGGCCTGCACGTCCAGCAGGCCACGCTCGCGGGCACGGCCGACCACGCCAAGCGCGGCGCTGTCGCGGATGAAGTCGGGGAACAGGCTGATGACGTCGATGCGCATGGGCGGCACCGGGCTCAGAAGTCCGGGTCCCAGTCGACGAGGATGCGGCCGGCCTCGAAATCCACCGAGACGATGTACTGCCCGGTGACGAAGGGCAGCAGGCGCCTGCGCTCGCCCTCCACCACCATCACGTCGTTGGCGCCGGTTTCGAACAGATGGGAGACCTTGCCCAGCGGCACGCCTTCGGTGGTCTCCACCGCCAGCCCTTCCAGGTCGGCCCAGTAGTATTCGCCGGGCGCCGGCGGCGGCAGCCGGTCGCGCGGCACCCAGATTTCGGTGCCGGCCAGGGCCTCGGCCTGTTCGCGGGTTTCCACTTCGGGGAAACGCGCGATCACGGTCTTGGTGGTTTCGCGGCCAGACACGCCCGTGACCTCGCGCTCGGACTCGCCGGAACGCAGGATCCAGGGTTGGTAGCGGAACAGGGCGTCGCGGGGCTCGGTCCAGGAGATGAGCTTGAGCTCGCCCCGGACGCCAAAGGCGCCGGCGACCCTGCCCAGCAGGATGCGGCGCCCGTTGGTCATGCGATCAGGCCTCGCGCGGGGCGAGGCCGGGGCCTCAGGCCGCAGCCTTGGCCGAGGAGACTTCCTTCACCAGCGCACTGACCTTGTCGGTCAGCTGGGCGCCGTGGGAAACCCAATGCTCGACGCGCTCGGTGTTGAGCTCGACGCGCTTTTCGTTGCCCTGGGCGACCGGGTTGTAGAAACCCAGGCGCTCGATCGAGCGGCCGTCGCGCTTGTTGCGCGAGTCGGTGACGATGATGTGGTAGAAGGGGCGCTTCTTGGCGCCGCCGCGGGTCAGACGGATCTTGACCATGTGCGTTTGCTCTGCAGTTCTGGGACGGTGATCCGGACAGCCAGGCGGCCCGGGGAATCGCGGATTATAGCGGGCTTTCGCCGGATTTGGGAAGGCTGGCGGTTCAGCGACCGGGGAAACGCCCCGGGAACCCCCCGCCCATCATGCCCTTCATGCCCCGCATCAGGCCTTTCATGCCGCCCTGGGACAGCTTGGACATCATCTTTTCCATCTGCTGGTACTGCTTCAGGACCTTGTTCACCTCGGCCGGGGTGGTGCCCGAGCCCCGGGCGACGCGGGCCCGGCGCGAGCCGTTCAGGAGGCCCGGGTTGCGGCGCTCCTTCTTGGTCATGGAGTTGATGATGGCGACCATGCGCGGCACTTCCTTGCCGGTGACCTGGGCCTTCACGTGCTCGGGCATCTGGCCCATGCCGGGCAGCTTGTCCATCAGGCCCGACAGGCCGCCCATGTTCTGCATCTGCTCGAGCTGGTCGCGCATGTCGTTGAGGTCGAACTTCTTGCCCTTGGCGACCTTCTCGGCCAGCTTCTGGGCCTTGTCCTTGTCGACCTTCTGCTCGACTTCCTCGACCAGGCTGAGCACGTCGCCCATGTCCAGGATGCGGCTGGCGGCGCGGTCGGGGTGGAAGACATCCAGGCCGTCGGGCTTTTCGCCGACGCCGACGAACTTGATCGGCTTGCCGGTGATGTAGCGCACGCTGAGCGCGGCACCGCCACGGGCGTCGCCGTCAGTCTTGGTCAGCACCACGCCGGTCAGCGGCAGCGCCTCGGCGAAGGCCTTGGCGGTGTTGGCGGCGTCCTGGCCGGTCATGGCGTCGACCACGAACAGGGTTTCCACCGGCTTGACCGCCGCATGCAGCGCCTGGATCTCGGCCATCATGGCCTCGTCGATCGTGGTGCGGCCGGCGGTGTCCACCAGCAGCACGTCGACGAAGCTCTTGCGCGCGTCCTCGATGGCGGCGCGCACGATGTCTTCGGGCTTCTGCGAGGCGTCGGAAGCGAAGAACAGCACGTCCACCTGCCTGGCCAGGGTCCTGAGCTGTTCGATCGCGGCCGGGCGATAGACGTCGGCCGACACCACCATCACCTTTTTCTTCTTGCGCTCCTTCAGGTGCTTGGCGAGCTTGCCGACCGTGGTGGTCTTGCCCGCGCCCTGCAGGCCGGCCATCAGGATGACCGCCGGCGCCGGCACGTTGAGGTTGAGCTCGCTGGCCGAGGAGCCCATCACCGCGGCCATCTCGTCGCGCACGACCTTGATCAGGGCCTGGCCCGGGGTGAGGCTGGTCAGGACTTCCTGGCCGACCGCGCGCGCCTTGATGCGCTCGATCAGGGCCGAGACCACCGGCAGGGCGACGTCGGCCTCGAGCAGGGCGATGCGCACCTCGCGGGTGGCTTCGCGGATGTTCTCCTCGGTCAGGCGGCCACGGCCGCGCAGTTTCTGGAGGGTGCCGGACAGGCGCTGGGTCAGCGACTCGAACATGGGCTGCAGGTCTTTCGAAGGGGCGCGAAGTATACCGCGGGGCGCGGGCCGGCCCGGGCCAGTCGAGAATGGTTCTCGGCTGGCCCGCCGCTGTGCCAAACTCGGCGGATGCCCGCCCTTGTCCTCGCCCTGCTCGCGACCACCCTGTACGCCTTCGCCAGCCACCAGCTGGCCGGGCACGCGCAGGCCCCGCATCCGGCCCCGCGGCGCTGGCTGTGGCTGGCGCTGCCGGCGGTGGCCCTGCACGCAGCAGTGCACGGCTGGGCCTGGCAGCAAATGGGCGCCGCCGACCTGCACTTCTTCCCGGCGTTGTCGCTGGTGGGCCTGGGCATGGCGGCGCTGACCACGGTCCTTGGGCCGGCCCAGCGCATCGAAGCCCTGGGCATCATCGTGTTCCCGCTGGCGGCGCTGGTGCTGCTGGCCTATGCCCTGCTCGGCGGCAGCGTGGCCAGCTCCGACCTGGACTGGCGCCTGCAGCTGCACGCGCTGATGGCGCTGCTGGCCTACGCGACGCTGGCGGTGGCGACGCTGCTGGCGCTGATGCTGTGGTTCCAGGACCACGCGCTGCGCCAGCGCCACCTGGGCGGCTGGATGCGCCTGCTGCCGCCGCTGACGCAGATGGAAACCCTGCTCTTCCGGAGCCTGGTGGCAGGCTTCGTGCTGCTGAGCCTGACGCTGCTGACCGGCGTGCTGTTCGTGGACGACCTGTTCGCCCAGGACCTGGGCCACAAGACGCTGCTGTCGATCCTGTCCTGGATCGTGCTGGCGGTACTGCTGTTCGGCCGCTGGCGCTGGGGCTGGCGCGGGCCGCGCGCGGCGAAGCTGACCCTGGTCGCAATGGTCCTGCTGCTGCTGGCCTTCTTCGGCAGCAAGTTCGTGTACGAACTGGTGCTGCACCGCGTCTGATCTGTGGGAGGGACTTCAGTCCCGCTGCCCTTGACCTTCGGCCAAGCAATGCGCCGCAACCGCAGCTGCCGCGAGTGGAGGCGCCGCGTCTTCGCCCCGGCCGACACGCCGTGAACCCATCCATGGGGGCTCATCGTCGACATCCATGTCTCCGATGGTCGGCCGGGGCGAAGACGCGACACCTCCTCAACGTTACGTCGTGGCCGATGGGCAAGCGGCTTCTAGGCAACTCGAAGCGTCACCGCATTCGTGGCAGGCAGGCTAGCGCGCGTTGCGCTCTTGATCTCCTGTCGGCCCCGACGTTAATTCCAGGAGGCAGCGTGCAGTCGCCCTGGCCGACCATCGGAGACATGGATGTCGACGATGAGCCTACAGGGACGTACTTGCGG
>CAXAYM010000004.1:0-26738 GCA_963973175.1 uncultured Arenimonas sp. | reverse complement strand
TTCCCCAGCCCCGAGGGCATGTTCGGGGAGGTGCCCGAGGGCGAGCCCTTCATCGTGCCCATGGCCATCCCCCTGGTCGCCGGCCCCTCGGGCATGGCGGCGGTGATGCTGCTGGCGGCCCAGGAGCCGGGCCGGATGGGCGACTGGAGCCTGGCCCTGGTGCTGGCCTGGGCGGCCACGGCCATCCTGCTGTTCTCGGCCACCTACCTCTACAAGGTGCTTGGCATGCGGGTCCTGACCGCCGTGGAGCGGCTGATGGGCATGCTGCTGGTGGCCATTTCGGTGCAGATGCTGCTCGATGGCGTGGCCGCCTACCTGGCGGCGCCGGGGGTCGGCTGAGGGGGCGTGTCCGGGGGCAGTCGCGCTGTCACCTGAATGACATGTAATCCCGTTAGCGTGTTAAACTCTTGTTATTGCCACGGGGCAGGGGACCACCCGAACGCGGCAATCCTTCAAGGACTAGCCGTGCCTGGCCCGTCAGGCACCGCGGCGGGACGCCGCAGCAAAATTTCCGACACTTTCCTTAAACCAGGGTTTCTCACCATGACCAATCGCAACCGGGTTCGGCTTTCGCAGCTCTCCCTCGGCCTGGCTATCGCCCTCGCGGCGGCGCCGGCCTTCGCGCAGAACACCACCGCCGCCGTCAGCGGCCGCATCACCGGCGCCGATGAGCAGCCGGTTGCCGGCGCCCAGGTGTCGATCGTGCACACGCCGTCGGGCACTTCGAGCAACGCCACCACCGATGCCGATGGTCGCTACTCCGCGCGCGGCCTGCGCGTCGGCGGCCCGTACACCATCACCATCATGAAGGACGGCGAGGTCGAGGTCCGCGAGGGCGTCTACCTGCAGCTGGCCGAAACCACCGCCGTGGACGCCAGCCTGGGCGACGACCTGGCCACCCTGGCCGCGGTCGAAGTGACCGGTTCGTCGGTGATCTCCGAAGTCTTCTCCCCGGACAAGATGGGCACCGGCAGCAACGTCAACCGCCAGCAGATCGAAACCCTGCCCTCGGCCAACCGCAACATCCAGGACTACATCCGCACCGATCCGCGCATCTCGCAGATCTCCAAGTCCGACGGCGCCATCTCGGCCGGCGGCCAGAACACCCGCTACAACCTGATCAAGATCGACGGCGTCAGCACCTCCGACCCGTTCGGCCTCGAGTCCAACAACCTGCCGACCGAGCGCCAGCCGGTTTCCATCGACGCGATCGAGGAAATCAACATCGACCTGGCCAACTACGACACCACCATCGCCGGCGGTACCGGCGCCGTGGTGAACGCGGTCACCAAGTCGGGCACCAACGAGTTCCACGGCTCGGTGTACTACACCCTGCGTGACGGTGACTGGGTCCGCAAGGACCTCAACGGCGTCGAGTTCAACGGCTTCGAGTCCGAGGACACCTACGGCGGCACCTTCGGTGGCCCGCTGGTCAAGGACCGCCTGTTCTTCTTCGTGAACTACGAAAACTACGTGCGCACCGCGCCGGCCACCGGCTTCGGTGACACCCCCTACGGCACCGGCGACATCACCGACGGCGACATCGCCGACGTGCAGGCCGCGGCGCAGTCCTACGGCTTCAACGCCGGCGGCATCGGCGGCCTCGACGCCGATACCGAGATCGAGGAATACGCGATCAAGCTGGACTGGAACATCACCGACGCCCATCGCGCCGCGCTGCGCTACAGCTTCCTCGAGCAGGGCGTGCTGCGCTTCCCGCAGGTGGACAACAACTCCATCTCGCTCGACACCTTCTGGTACAACTACGCCAAGGAATTCGAGTCCACCGTGCTCGAAGTCTTCAGCGACTGGACCGACACCTTCTCGACCGAGTTCAAGGTTTCGCGCCGTGACTACCTGGCCGAGCGCCAGACCAATTCGGACCTGCCGCAGATCCAGATCCGGGGCTACAGCCCGCGCAACTACGCGATCTACATCGGTACCGAGCAGAACAGCCACGTCAACCTGATCGACACCGAGCAGACCACCCTGTTCGGCGCCGGCAACCTGTTCGTGGGCGACCACGAGGTCAAGTTCGGCTTCGACTGGGAAGAGAACGACGTCCTGAACTTCTACGGCCGCGACCTCAACGGCACCTACACCTTCGACAGCATCGAAGACTTCGAGAACGGCGAGTACAGCTTCTACGTCGTGCGCGCCCCGCGCCCGAACGGCGGCAGCTATGCCGACATCCCGGCGGCCTACAAGCAGTCCAACACCGGCCTGTTCATCCAGGACACCTGGGCGGTCAACTACAACCTGACCCTGATGTTCGGCCTGCGCTACGACAAGCCGGACTTCGACGACCAGCGCCTCTACAACGACTACGTGTCGACCATCTACGGCTACGACAACTCCAACACCGTCGACGTCGACATCCTGCAGCCGCGCTTCGGCTTCAACTACACCTTCGACTCCGAGCGCCCGACGCAGATCCGCGGCGGCCTGGGCCTGTTCCAGGGTGCCTCGCCAAACGTCTGGCTGGCCGGCGCCTACCAGAACACCGGCCTGAACTACGTGCAGTACGAAGAGCGCAACGGCAGCGGCTTCTCCGGTCCGGACCTGTACATCCCGCCGTCGGGCTCCAACGCCGCCTGCAACCCGATCCCGACCCTGGCCAACTGCCCGCGCCAGAACGTCGACATCATCGCCCCCGACTTCGCGCTGCCGTCGGTCTGGAAAGCCAACCTGGCGTTCGAGCACGAGCTGCCGTGGCACGGCATGGTGTTCTCCGCCGAGGCCCTGCTGACCAACACCAAGGACGGCATCTTCATCCAGCGCCTCGACCCGTTCAACGCCAATGGCGACGGCATCACCGCCGTCGGTCCGGACGGCCGCGACCTGTTCTGGAACGCCAACGGCCTGAACCCGGATCGCCGCGGCACCTTCGGCATCGACAATGGCCGCAACGGCGTGTCCAACCGCGCCTTCCGCCCGAACGGCGTTGGCGACGTGTTCCTGATCAGCAACTCCGGCAAGGGCGAGAGCATGCAGCTCACCTTCGGCCTGGACAAGCCGCTGATCGACACCTGGGGCTGGAGCCTGTTCTACACCTACACCGAAGCCACCGACGCCAGCCCGATGACCAGCTCGACCAACTCGTCGAACTGGGGCAGCAACCTCATCGGCGACCTGAACTCGGGCGTGGCCTATGATTCGCGCTACGCGATCAAGGACCGCTTCACCGGCTCGGTGACCTGGCGCCACAACTTCTTCGCCGACTACGAAACCCGCGTGGGCCTGTTCTACGAAGGCCGTTCGGGTCGTCCGTTCAGCTACATCTTCCGCAACGACGCCAATGGCGACAGCGGTGCCTTCAACGACCTGTTCTACGTGCCGGCCGGCCCGGGCGACGTGGTCTGGACGACGCCGGGCATGGAAGAAGACTTCTTCGCGTGGCTCGAGCAGAACCCGGACCTGGCCCGCTACGCTGGCCAGATCGCCCCGGCCAATGCCTTCCGCACGGAGTGGGTGAACAGCTTCGACGTCCGCATCACCCAGGAGCTGCCGGGCTTCGCCGAAGGCCACAAGTCGGTGCTGGCCCTGGACATCATGAACATCGGCAACCTGCTCAACGAAGACTGGGGCCTGATCGAGGACTACGGCTTCAACTCGACCCAGCAGCTGGCCAACTACGCCGGCATCTGCGGCCCGACCACCACGCTGGCCGCCTGCGCGGGCAACGAGGGTCGTTACGTGTACCACTGGACGGGTCCGGGCACCGGCCCGGGCATCCAGGAGAACAACAACGACAAGGGCAACACGGCCGTTTCCCGCTGGTCGGTCATGCTGAGCTTCAAGTACCAGTTCTGATCCCGGTACTTTCGTGACACGGCGACGGCCGGCGGGAAACCGCCGGCCGTTTGCTTTTGGGCTCCTACGGCGACTTACCCGGTGCTAGAGTCGGCGGTCACATGACGAAAAGACCAAGAGAAAGCGCACCATGAGCGACACCCTTCCCGCAGCCGCCACCGTCAACGCCCGCATTTCCCCGCGCGGTGGCCTCGACATCCTTTCCCGCGACGAAGTCGCCCGCCTCGCCGATGCCTCCACCGGCGGCCAGCGCGACCTGCTTCGCCGCTGCGCCCTGGCTGTGCTGACCAGCGGCAGCGATTCCGACGACCCGCGCGCCGCCGCCCAGCGTTTCCCGGATTTCGACATCTCGGTGCACCAGCAGGACCGCGGCATCAAGATCGAGCTGAGCAACGCGCCGGCCGAGGCCTTCGTGGACGGCGAGATCATCCGCGGCATCGCCGAGAACCTGTTCGCGGTCGTGCGCGACATCGTCTACAACGCCAACGAGGTGGCCGAAGGCGGCCGCATCGACCTCGAGACCGGCCCCGGGATGACCGAGGCGGTGTTCGAGATCCTGCGCAATGCGCGCGTGATGAAGTCCTACATGGAGCCCAGCCTGGTCGTGTGCTGGGGCGGCCACTCGATCGGTCGCGATGAATACCTCTACACCAAGCGCGTCGGCTACGAGCTGGGCCTGCGCGGCCTGGACATCTGCACCGGCTGCGGCCCGGGCGCGATGAAGGGCCCGATGAAGGGCGCCACGATCGCCCACGCCAAGCAGCGCCACTGGAAGCCGCGCTACATCGGCATCACCGAGCCCGGCATCATCGCGGCCGAGTCGCCGAACCCGATCGTCAACCACCTGGTGATCATGCCGGACATCGAGAAGCGCCTCGAGGCCTTCGTGCGGCTTGGCCACGGCATCATCGTTTTCCCGGGCGGCGTCGGCACGGCCGAGGAAATCCTCTACATGCTCGGGCTGCTGCTGCACCCGTCGAATCGCGAACTGCCGTTCCCGCTGATCCTGACCGGCCCGCGCGAATCAGCCGCCTACTTCGAGCAGATCGACCAGTTCCTCAAGCTCGCCCTCGGCGACGAGGCCCGCCAGCGCTACCAGATCATCGTGGATGACCCGGTGGCGGTTTCCGTCGCCATGCGCCAGGGCCTGCGCAAGGTGCGCGAACACCGGCTGGACGAGAAGGACGCCTTCTTCTTCAACTGGTCGCTGCACATCCCGTTCGAATTCCAGCAGCCCTTCGCGCCGACGCACCGCGCCATGGCGGGCCTGAACCTGCACCGCGACCAGCCGCTGCACCTGCTGGCGGCCGACCTGCGCCGCGCGTTTTCCGGCATCGTCGCCGGCAACGTGAAGGAGGAGGGCATGCGCGAAGTGGAGAAGTACGGTCCGTTCCGGATCGCCGGCGACAAGGACATCATGGCCGCGCTTGATGCCCTGCTGCGCGCCTTTGTCGAACAGCGCCGCATGAAGATCGCCGGCGACTACGTGCCCTGCTACCAGGTCGTCGACGGCTAGGCGACCAGCAGGATGATGGTGGCGACGTAGCGTCCGTCCAGGACCCGCGTTTCCAGCCGTCCGCGCCCCTGGCTCAGGGCCTCGATGCGTTCCCGCGCCGAGGCCAGTCCGACCTGGTGGCCGGGGGCCGGCTTCCGGCCGGCCGGCGGCAGGTCGTTGCTGACGACCACGCGCACCTGCTCGACCTCCTGCACCACCGTCACGTCCAGGCGGCCGCCGACGGGCGAGGGCTCGATGCCGTGGCGGATCGCGTTCTCGACCAGGGGCTGGATGGACAGCGCCGGCACCACCACGTCCGGAAGCGTGTCCGGCAGGGTCCAGTGCACCTGCAGGCGATCGCCGAAACGCAGCCGTTCGATCTCCAGGTAGCGTCGCGCCAGCTCCAGCTCGCCCTGCAGCGGTAGTTCGGCGGGACCCGAGAGGGCGGCGCGGAACAGGTCGGCCAGGTCCAGCAGGAGCTGCTCGGCCTCGCCGGGCCGGGCATGCACGAGCGCGGCGCCGGTGTTGAGGGTGTTGAACAGGAAGTGCGGCCGGATCCGGGCCTGCAGTGACTCGAGTTCCGCCTGCTTTGCGCGCACCGCCCAGGACTTCCCGACCCAGGCGGCGTGCAGGGCCAGCAAACCCAGCGTCCCCACCGTCAGGGTGATGCCCAGCGAGCGACCCAGGAAACCCTTCCAGCCGGGCGTCGAGAACACCGCGCCGCCCTCGCTGATCCACAGGGCGGCCACGCTGGTGGCCGCCGATACCGCCAGCAGCAGGCCCAGTGCGATCCAGGCCAGGACCCCGGCCGAGCGCCGCCGAAGCGCGGACCGGGCCAGGTAGAGCCCACCCAGGGTCAGCAGGGCGGTCCACTGCACCAGCATGGACACCAGCCCGAAGTGCACCAGGCGGTCGTAGGTGCCCATGGCAAGCCCCGGGGCCAGGGAAAGCACCAGCGCCAGGCCTTCGCCGAAAACCAGCACCGCCACCATCGTGGGCGCCTGCCAGAGCAGGTCGAGGGGCGTCGACGGGTGGGCGGCAGGGGGGCTGGGCATGGCTTGGCCGGCGGGGAAGGGGGCGGCCCGAGCCGTCCAGACACGTGATTCGGGCCGCTTGTCGGTATTGGATGGCAACGGGGCGGACAATGCCCCAATCTCGGGGCCGTGGCCAATCGTGAGCCTGATCCTATGCATATTTCCACCCGGGCAGGGGGATTCACCCTACTGGAACTGATGATCGTCATTGCCCTGATCGCCATCACGCTGGTGATCGGGGTCCCCAGCTTCCAGGGGGTCATCAACTCGAGCCGCATCACCGCGCCGGCCAACGACCTGCTGGCCGCCCTCCAGTCTGCCCGCATCGAGGCAGTGCGCACCGGGCGCCGGACCGTGGTCTGCCGCAGCGACAATCCCGATGCGGCCGCACCGGCGTGTGCGGCGGTGGGCGGCGCCTGGACCGGCTGGGTGTCCTTCGTCGATGCCGATGGCGACGGCGTGCTGGACGCCGGGGAACGGCTGCTGCGGGTGGGCGCCATCGAGGCCCCGGCGCAACTGCTGGTCAGTCCGAACATTTCCGGCGCCAGCAACCAGATCGTGGTTCGCCCCGATGGGATGGCCCGGACCGGCGCCGGCGCCCTGCTCGCGGCCCGGATGCGTTTCTGCGTGCCCGCCACCCTGCCTGCCGACAACGCCCGCGACGTCGTCATCACGGCCGGCAGCCGCACGGCCGTGCAACGTGCATCCCTGGCCGGGGCCTGCCCCGCGCCCGGCAACTGAATCCCAAGCCTCGCCGCTGGAGGTCTCCGTGTTTCCCGATCGAATCGAATCTAGTCGCATCCCCCGCCGGGTCCGTGGCGTCAGCCTGCTCGAGGTGCTCATCGCCGTGCTGGTGCTTGCGATAGGCATGCTGGGCATCGCCGCCATGCAGTCGATCTCCCTGCGCAACAGCATGAGTGCGCTCGAGCGCAGCCAGGCCACGGTGCAGACCTACGCCATCCTCGACTCCATGCGCGCCAACCTGGACGTGGCCCGCAACAACGGTTACAGCCACACGATGACGGCGAACTGCCCGGTGCCGGCGGCCGGCACCACGGTGCCCAGCCGTGACATCAATTACTGGATCACCTCGCTGCGCGCCACCCTGGGCCCGACGGCCTGCGGCGGCATCGCCTGCGCCGCAGGCGTCTGCGAGATCAGCATCCGCTGGAACGACGAGCGTGGCTCCGGCGGTGCGACCACCCAATTCCTCAATACCCGGAGCCGTTTATGAGCCGCCAATACCTGCCACGCCGCAGGGCGCCGGCCGGGCGCTCGCGCAACCTGGGCGTGAGCCTGATCGAGCTGATGGTCGCCTTGGTGCTGGGCCTGCTGGTCAGCGGGGCCGCGATCGCGATGTTCATGTCGAACAGCCAGACCTACCGCGCCACCGAGAGCATGTCCCGGGTGCAGGAGAACGCGCGCATCGCCTTCGAACTGATGGCCCGCGACATCCGCGAGGCCGGCGGCACGCCCTGTTCGCGCAACGTGCCGGTGATCACCACGCTCAACAACCCGGCCGCGAACTGGTGGTCGAACTGGAACAATGGCCTGATCGGCTATGACAACGGCGCGCTTCCGGGATCGCTGGCGGGCACCGACGCGATCGAGTTGCTGGCGGGCTCGTCCACCGGCGTCAGCGTCACCGCGCACAATCCGACCTCCGCGCGAATGGATGTCACGCCGGCTGCGCATGGCTTCCTGGCCGACGACATCCTGATGGTCTGCGATTACCGGCAGGCCTCGATCTTCCAGATGTCGGGGCCCGCCGCCAATCCCATCACCAATGGCCAGATCGTGCACAACACCGGCTCCGGCAGCCCGGGCAACTGCACCAAGGGCCTGGGTTTCCCGCTGCGCTGCACCACCAATGGCAGCCCGTATACCTACGGCGACAATTCGATGGTCGTCCGCCTGCAGGCCTCGCGCTGGTTCGTCGCGGCGAACGGGCGGGGCGGCAATTCGCTGTTCCGGGTGGCCCTGCGCAATTCGGGTCCCGGCGCCCCCGAGGAGGTCATCGAAGGCGTGAACGACATGCGGATCACCTACCTGCTGCCCGGCGCGGCGCAGTACCAGCCGGCGTCGGCGATACCTGCCGCGCGTTGGCGGGAGGTGATGTCGGTCCGGCTCGAACTCGACCTTGATGGCCAGGAGGCCGTGGGTACGGACCGCAGCAGCATCCTTCGCGGCCTCCAGCACACGATCAACATCAGGAACCGTACGGCATGAAACAGCCCCACTTCCCCGGCACGCGCGCCAGCCAGCAGGGCATCGCCCTGGTGGTGGTGCTGATCCTGCTGCTGGTGATGACCCTCCTGGGCATCGCCAGCCTGCGCGGCACCCTCGTCGAGGAGCGCATGAGCGCGGCCACCTACGACCGCGGCCTGGGCTTCCAGGCCGCCGAGGCGGCCCTGCGCGAGGCGGAGGCCCTGGTCGCCACGAACCCGACCTTCCCGACCGGCGGCTGCAGCCTGGGGCTGTGCCCGCTGCGCACGAACCTCAATACCGGTGACCTGCCCCGCTGGGAAGATCCGGCCACCCCCTGGCGCACGGTCCTCGCCGACCTGGACGTCGATTCGGACGGCGACGGCACCGACGTCGTGAGCAACCCGCAGTTCATCGTCGAGGCGATGGGGCCGGCGCCCAACTGGGTCGGTTGCGATCGCCAGAAGCCGATGGTGTCCGTCTGCATGTCCCCCAAGTTCCGCGTCACCGCCCGCAGCAACGAAGCGGATCGCGCCAGCGTCATCCTGCAGTCCAGCGTCAGCACACTTTGAACGGAGTCGGCCATGAAGCTTGAATCCAGAGGCAATCGTCGCAGCGGCCTGGCCGTGATCGCGGCCTTCGCCGCCACCCTGCTGGCGGCGCCCGTCAGCGCCTCGATCCCGCTGCCCGACGTACCGCTGCAGTCGGGTTCGGCGCTGCCGCCGAACATCCTGTACGTCATCGACGACTCGGGCTCCATGGCCTGGGACTTCATGCCAGGTCCGTTCAATTCGAACGGCGTGCCGAACATGTCGCCGGTCAACGACAAGCTGATCGCCTACACGCGCAACCAGATTTACTACAACCCGTACGTGGAGTACCGGCCGTGGCGAAACGCGGACGGCACGTTCATGTCCAACCGCCCCTATACGTCGGCGTACGACAGCGACACGCAGGCCAGCAACACCGTTGATCTGCACAACCGTGACAGGCACTTCCTGGTACCCAAGGCCGGGATGACCGATCCATCGGACACCCGGCAGTACTGGCGCTACACGCTCAAGGAAGACAACTACGAAATCGAGCGCCGCGAGCTGACCTGGCAGGGGGGCTCCTGGGGCTGGCGCAATGCCGTCAACATCACCAGTCTCACCTGGGGAGCCACCACCCGCACGGTCGCCGAGGAATACGCCAATTACGCCAACTGGTACTCCTACCACCGCACCCGCGCCAAGGTGGCGAAGGCCGGCGCCAGCTATGCGTTCAACGACCTGAGCGAGAACGTGCGCGTTGGCTTCGATACGATCTGGGAGCGCAATACCTACGACATCCCGGTCAACCAGGACCAGGGCCTGTTCCGTGACAACGGCGGCGGGTTCTCGTATACCAACCGCAGCACCTGGTTCAGCCGCATGCTCAATGCGGGGGCAAGCAACGGCACCCCGCTGCGCCGGGCGCTGACGCGCGCGGGTGATTATTTCGAACAGACGAGCAGTTCCGGTCCCTGGGGCCCGGCCGCCGCCGCCGGCCAGCTCAGCTGCCGCCAGAACTTCACCATCCTCACCACCGACGGCTACTGGAATACCGACTCGGGACCGAGTGGCGGCGACGGCGTCGCCGGGCCGCTGCACACCTCCACGTCGGGCGCCACCTACCAGTACACCCCGAGCCGTCCCTACCAGGACAATGCGACCGGCACCCTGGCCGACGTCGCCATGAATTACTGGAAGAACGACCTGCGCCCGGACCTGGTCAACAACGTGCCCAGCTCGACGGCCAATCCGGCCTTCTGGCAGCACATGGTCACCTTCGGCATTTCCATCGGCCTGCAGGGCACGCTTGACCCGAATACCGCGGTGCTCCAGCCGGGTGCGAACAACGACCTGACAGATGGCGGCCTGTCCTGGCCCAATCCGCTGGACGCGGAAGACGACCATCGCATCGACGACCTGTTCCATGCCGCAGTCAACAGCCGCGGCACCTTCGTGGCCGCGTCCAACCCCGAACAGTTCACGCAGGGCCTGCGCGCGGCGCTGGCCACGATCGTCGAACGCACCGGTTCGAGCTCCAACGTGTCCGCCAACAGCGCCTCCGTGCAGAGCGACACCCGCCTGTTCCAGGCCAGCTTCGTCAGCGGCCGTTGGACCGGTGAGCTCGTCGCGTATCCGGTGGACGCCACCGGCGTGCAGACGGCGAGCCCGATCTGGCGCGGTTCCCAGGGTATTCCGGCGGCTGCTTCCCGAAAGGTATTCACTTGGGGCGGCGCATCGGGTGCGGCTTTCCCGACGACTGCCCAGAACACCGCCCTTGGCGCGCAGAAGGCGGCGTACATCCGCGGCGTGCGCACCAACGAACAGCAGAACGGCGGCACGCTCCGCGATCGCCCGCACCTGCTGGGCGACATCGTCAACAGCTCGCCGTTCTACGTGAAGGACACCGGGACCGTGTACGTCGGCAGCAATGCCGGCATGCTGCACGCCTTCAAGGCCGAGGGCGCGGGGCAGGGCACGGAACTGTTCGCCTATGTGCCCGGCAATCTCAACTTGAACAAGCTCAAGCAGGTGCCGGACCTCGACTACACCCACTACCACTTCGTCGACGGACCGATCACCGTGTCCGACAGGAACGAGACCCCGGGCAAGAACTATCTGGTCGGTGCCCTCGGCCGTGGCGGCAAGGGCGTGTTCGGGCTGGATGTCACCAATCCGGCGACCTTCGGGACCGCGAACGTGAAGTGGGACCACGACGCCAGCGACCACGGCAAGATGGGTAATGTCCTTGGCCGGCCCGTCATTTCCAGGCTGGACAATGGCGACGTCGGCGCGATCGTCGCCAATGGCCCGAACAGCACGGGCAACACCGCGGTGCTTTATGTCCTGGACGTGACCGATGGCGACGTGATCGCCGAGATCGATACCGGCGTCGGCAGCGCCGCCAATCCCAACGGACTGATGAGCCCCACCGCCTGGGACTACGACGCCGATGGCGATGTCGATTACGTCTATGCCGGCGACCTGCTCGGCAACCTGTGGCGTTTCGACCTCACCGGCAACGCCAACTCGTGGGACAACGCGTCCAACCGCATGGTGCTGTTCACGGCCCGTGACGCCGGCAACAAGCGCCAGCCGATCACCGGCGCGCCGACGGTCGGCCTGAATCCGGCGGACTACAGCCTGTGGGTGTTCTTCGGCACCGGCCGTTACCTCAACCAGCTAGACATCATCAATGCCGACGGGTCGCGCAATACCGATGTGCAGACCTGGTATGGCCTCAAGGAAGAGGGCGCGGCCATCGCCGGCCGGGCGGCGCTGCAGCAGCGTTCCATCCTCGCGGCGGGTTCCATCGACGGCAAGCCGGTCCGGGTGTTCCAGCCGGCGTCCGCGCTCTCCCCGACCGCGAAGGGTTGGTACGTGGACCTGCTGACGCCGCCGTCGGGAACGCGCGAGGGCGAGCGCATGATCAGCGATCCGCTGCTGATCAGCTCGACGCTCATCGGCAGCAGCATCATCCCCAACACCGATCCCTGCGAGTTCGGCGGCCGTGGTTACGTGTACCAGCTCAATGCCTTCACCGGCGCAAGCAGTGCACAGCCGCTGTTCGACATCGACCGCGACGGCCAGTACGCGGATGACACGCTCACCGTCAACGGCCAGCCCATCCCGGTCGGCGGCATCGACCTGGGCATCGCGATGCCGAGCAACCCGACCGTGGTCGGAACGCGACTGGTGGTGGGTGGCTCAACCGGTCTCATCGGTGATATCAATATCGACCTGAGCCAGATCCAGGGGCGTATCTCCTGGCGCGAAATCGTCGGGGAGTAAAAGCAAATGGGATCGAACACGATGCTGAAGGCAACGAGCCCCCGGCGCCGCCGGGGCACCGGGATGGCGGGTTTCACCCTGATCGAACTGATGGTGGTGGTGCTGATCGTGGCGGTGCTGGCGACGGTCGCCTTCAGCGCCTACACCAACAACGTCACCGCCACCCGTCGCAAGGCCGCCGCGGCCTGCCTGATCGAGCATGGGCAGTTCATGGAGCGCTGGTACACCACCCGGCTCAGCTACCAGAACGCCAACCCCGCACTGGGCTGTGCGACCGACCTGAACCAGTTCTATACGTTCACGCCCGCCTCGACCGCCACCACGTACACGATCACGGCAACGCCCATCAACGCCCAGGCCACCCGCGACACCAAGTGCGGCACGCTGGGCATCAACCAGACGGGTACGAAGACCAAGACCGGCACCGGCACGGTCGCCGACTGCTGGTGAGTTGAAGCGTCCGCAGCAAAAAAGAAGGGCCGGCAATGCCGGCCCTTCTTTTTCTGAATCCTTGGCGCCCGAAGTTGGACTCGAACCAACGACCCCCTGATTAACAGTCAAGTGCTCTAACCGGCTGAGCTATTCGGGCGAGGACGGGCATTTTATACGACCTGCCCGCCGGGTCAAGTCTGGCCCGGCCTGGTTCAGGGCACGAAAGGGCAGGGCGGACGCGTTCCAGGGGCTTCCCGGGTGATGCGCGCCCTGCCGGCCATGTTGAGCACGAGGCTGCCCACCAGCTCGGCCCGCCGGCGCGAGCAGATCCGCAGGCTGGCGTTGTAGCCGCCCGAGAATCCCGTCGGCTGGAATCGGATGCGGTGCCGTCCACGCGTGCTCCGGATCGCGAGGGCTGATCCCGTTTTCTGTTCCACCCAGAGCCGTTGCCCGTCGTCCAGGGGCTGATCGCTCCGGTCCGGGTCGGCGTAGGTGATCCAGCCTTCGTCCCAGACGAGGTCGCTCCGGCAGGTTCGACCGTCGGAACTCGGACATACCGTGACGGGCTGGCCACGCACCACGGCGGCGATGCGCGCGCGTGCCAGGGAAAGCGTCAGCGAGTGCAGTGCCTCCTGGGTGCCCCAGTTCTCCCGCAGCGCCACCATGGCGGGCAACGCCATGGCGGCGAGCACGGCCGCGACCGCGAGCACCGCCAGCAGCTCCACCAGCGTGAATCCCCTCTCCCGGCCCATCAGTGCGCCCCTTGAAAACCAGGCTTGCACCATGCCGCCGGCAGCGGGTTGAAACCGTCCGTGAACGCAGGGCATCCGGGTAGGACCATGGAGAGTCCGCCCGTCGGCGGGCCGCTATACTGCCCGTTTGCACCCGCGAGGACGTCTCCCCGTGTCCGAACGTTTCGAGCTCGTCGCGCCCTACCAGCCCGCCGGCGAACAGCCGCAGGCGATCGAGCGCCTGGTCGCCGGCTTCGAGGCCGGCCTGGCCCACCAGACCCTGCTCGGCGTCACCGGCTCGGGCAAGACCTACACCATCGCCAACGTCATCGAGGCCGTGCAGAAGCCGACCCTCGTGCTGGCGCCGAACAAGACCCTCGCGGCCCAGCTCTACGGCGAGTTCAAGAGCTTCTTCCCGCACAACGCGGTCGAGTATTTCGTCAGCTACTACGACTACTACCAGCCCGAGGCCTACATCCCGTCGACCGACACCTTCATCGAGAAGGACAGCAACATCAACGAGCACATCGAGCAGATGCGCCTGTCGGCGACGAAGGCGCTGCTCGAGCGCCGGGACGCGGTGGTGGTGGCCAGCGTGTCGGCGATTTACGGCCTCGGTGACCCCAACGAATATTTCCGGATGGTGCTGCACCTGGTGAAGGGCGACCGGATCGACCAGCGCGAGCTCATCCGCCGGCTGACCGAGATGCAGTACAGCCGCAACGAAACCGAGCTCGTGCGCGGCGCCTTTCGCGTGCGCGGCGAAGTCATCGACGTGCACCCGGCGGAATCGGAAATCGAAGCCCTGCGCATCGAACTCTTCGACGGCGAGATCGAGAATCTCGCGATGTTCGACCCGCTCACCGGCCACATCAGCCGCAAGCTGCAGCGCTTCACCCTGTATCCCAAGTCCCACTACGTCACCACGCGGCGCACCGTGCTCGAGGCTATTGAAACCATCAAGGCCGAATTCACCGAGCGCATGGACCAGCTGTACAAGGCCAACAAGCTGGTGGAAGCCCAGCGCCTGCAGCAGCGCACGATGTACGACCTGGAGATGATGGCCGAGGTCGGTTTCTGTTCCGGCATCGAGAACTACAGCCGCCACCTCACCGGCCAGATGCCCGGCGAGCCGCCGCCCTGCCTGTTCGACTACCTGCCGCCGGACGCGCTGCTGGTGGTGGACGAATCGCACGTGACCATCCCGCAGCTGGGCGCCATGTACAAAGGCGACCGCTCGCGCAAGGAAACCCTGGTCGAGTTCGGATTCCGGCTGCCTTCGGCGCTGGACAACCGGCCGCTGAAGTTCGAGGAATGGGAGCGCCGGTCGCCGCGTGCGATCTTCGTTTCCGCCACGCCGGGCAAGTACGAAATCGAAAAGTCCGGCGACGAGGTGGTCGAGCTGGTCGTGCGCCCGACCGGCCTGATCGACCCCGAGGTCGAGGTGCGCCCTGTCGCCACCCAGGTCGACGACGTGCTGTCGGAGATCCATGCCCGCGTGAAGCTGGGCGACCGGGTGCTGATCACCACGCTGACCAAGAAGATGGCGGAAAACCTGACCGACTACCTGGCCGAACACGACGTCAAGGTGCGCTACCTGCACAGCGACGTCGACACCGTCGAACGCGTCGAGATCATCCGCGACCTGCGCCTGGGCGTGTTCGACGTGCTGGTGGGCATCAACCTGCTGCGCGAGGGCCTGGACATGCCCGAGGTGTCGCTCGTGGCCATCCTGGACGCGGACAAGGAAGGTTTCCTGCGTTCGACCGGCTCGCTGATCCAGACGATCGGCCGCGCCGCGCGCAACCTGCGCGGCAAGGCCATCCTCTACGCCGACCGCATCACCAATTCGATGAAGGCGGCGATCGACGAAACCGACCGCCGCCGCCAGAAGCAGGTCGAGTACAACCAGGCCCACGGCATCACCCCCAAGTCGGTGGTGCGGGCGGTGATGGACGTGATGGAAGGCGCGCGCTCCGAGCCCGAGGACAGCCGGGGCCGGGGCCGCAAGGTCACCGAGGGCGAGGCCGATTATTCAACCCTGGACCCCGCCCGCCTGGCGGCGCGGCTCAAGCAGCTGGAGGCCAAGATGCACCAGCACGCCCGCGACCTCGAATTCGAGGAGGCCGCCCGGGTCCGCGACGAGATCCACCGCCTGCGGGAGCAGGGCCTGATGGCCTGAACGGCCGCCTTGCATTACTTCTGGCAGGGGGGTAGAACAGGGTCAGGGACGGGTGGGGACCCGTCCGGAGACAGCCAATGTCCACCTTGGGGATTCGGGGCCTGCTGGCCGGGGTATTCGTTCTTTCGCTGGGCCTGCTGACCGGGGCCAGTTACGGCGCCACCGGGCTCGCCGGGTCCGAAACCGCCTGGAGCGCCGCCCCGTCCGGTCCGGGAATGCTCGACCGCGTCCAGGCCAAGGCCTGCGAATGGAGCCACGGCCTGACCCAATCGAGCGACCGCCAGAAATCCGCCGAACGCCAGCGCGAGTGTGCCCGCCGCCACGGCGTCGCCGACTGATCCGACGCTGCCGCCGATCCACCATTGCCGGCGTCTGGGGCGCTTGTTATACTTCGCGGCCCTTGCGGGCGGTTAGCTCAGCGGTAGAGCACTACCTTGACATGGTAGGGGTCACAGGTTCGAACCCTGTACCGCCCACCATCCTTTTCCGGGATGGACGCAGGAAAACCCAAGCCGCCTCCGGGCGGCTTTCGCGTTCATGGCCTCAGGCGCGCCGCGCGCAGTTTCTGATAGGCCGGCCGGCAGGCGTCCGCCACGGCGCGCGCTGCCCCCTCCAGTGCCGGGGCCGGTCTTGCCGACGCCGGCTCGAATCCAGTGGATTGCCAGACGGTTGCATACCAGTGCGGCGCCCAGATGCCGTCGCTGTCGCGTGGCCCGGCCGGCCAATGCAGCATGCGCCCGGTGAATTCGATTCCGACCAGATCGCAAAGTGCGCGCAGGAACGTTTCCGGATCGGCGAGGAAGTCGCCGGAGTCGATCACCATCGGCGGCGAACCACTGGCCTGCGCCAGTTCGTCGAACAGCTCCGCCTGCTGCAGCAATCCGATGTCGGCCGGCGCCACCGTGGCGCGCGAGCGCAGGTAGGACGACACCACCTCGTCGGGGTCACGGATCAGGAAGATGTTGTGCAGGCCATGGATCCAGTCGCGGTCCATGTCGGGCAGCAGGTGGTGGGCCATGTGCTTCTGGTACCAGACGGGCCTGCCGCCAGGCACGGGGCCCAGCAGCGCGTTGGCCACGCGCCGCCAGTCGGTGTCGCCGGCGGCGATTATTTCCTCGCGGCCCGGGTGGTCAAGCCCAGTCATGGCCAGGTAGGCCGCATAAAGCGGTTCGTCGCTGACCGCACAGTCGGGCCGGTTCTCCCAGGCCCGCATCATCGCCGTCGAGATATTGCGCGGGCCCGACCACATGCCGATGCGCAGCGGCTTCACGCCAGCTTCTCCCCCGCGCGCACCGCGACGTCGCGTTCCACCAGTCCGCGGTAGAGCGCCTGCAGCCGCGCCACCATGGGGCCGGGTTTTCCGTCGCCGATCGTCCGGCCGTCGACCTCGCGCACCGCCACCAGGCCGGCGAAGGTGCCGGTGCAGAACGCTTCTTCGGCCGAATACACATCGGTGAGCGTGAAGTTCTTCTCGCGCGCGGTGATGCCTTCTTCCGCACAGGCGCGCAGCACGTTGGCGCGGGTGACGCCGTGCAGGCAGTAGTCGCCGGTCGAGGTCCAGACCTCGCCGCGGCGCACGATGAAGAAGTGGGTCGAATTGCAGGTGGCCACGAAGCCGTGCGGGTCGAGCATCAGCGCCTCGTCGGCGCCGGCCTGGGTGGCCTGGATGCAGGCGGTGATGCAGTTGAGCTTGCTGTGGCTGTTCCAGCGCGGGTCCTGCACGTCCGGGTAGCCGCGGCGCACGTGCACGGTGAACAGTCGCAGTCCGCGGGCCAGCAATTCCGGCTTGGCCTGCTTGTGCTCGGGGATGATGACGATGGTCGCCGGGCCGGCCGAGGCGCGCGGGTCCTGGTAGGGGGTGCGCTTCGGGCCCCGGGTCACCATCAGCCGCAGGTGCACGCCGTCGTGCATGTCGTTCGCGGCCAGGGTCTCTCGGATGGCGGCCTCCAGGCCGCGGCGGTCCAGGCCGATGTCCAGGGCGATGGCCCGGGCGCCTTCAAAGAGGCGGTCCAGGTGCTCGTCCAGGAACACCGGCTGGCCGCCGACCACCCGCAGGCCTTCCCAGACCCCGTCCCCGAGCACGAAGCCGCTGTCGAACACCGATACCGTGGCCTCGGCCCGGGGCAGCAGCCGGCCGTTTATCCAGATGCGGATGTGCTGATTGCGGGGGTCGTCATGGAATTCGTGGACGCTCTGGGCCATGCCGGGCTCTCCCTGGGACTGCCCCGAGTCTAGCCCGCCCGGACGCGCGCCAGGGCCCGGTTTCATTGACTTGAGGGCCTCCCGGGCCTACCTTTGCAGCCCTGACCGATGGAAAAGGTGGCCCCGGGAAACCGGCGCCGAGCGTGCGACATGGACACTACCCCCGCTCCGTAGCAGACAGGCCAGGCTTCGCATCCGCGAGGGCGCCTGGCGCCCTTTTTTATTGCCCGAGATTTGCGCCAAGACACCCCATGATCAACATCACGCTCCCCGACGGCAGCCGCCGTCCCTTCGAAAACCCCGTCACGGTCGCCGACGTCGCCGCCTCCATCGGCCCCGGCCTGGCCAAGGCCGCGCTCGGCGGCAAGGTCGACGGCAGGCTGGTGGATGCCAGCTTCCGGATAGAGAACGACGCCGCGCTTGAGATCGTCACCGACAAGCATCCCGACGCGCTGGACGTGCTGCGCCATTCCACGGCGCACCTCCTGGCCCAGGCCGTGCAGCGCCTCTACCCGGGCGCCCAGGTCACCATCGGCCCGGTCATCGACAACGGCTTCTACTACGATTTCGCCTACGAGCGGCCGTTCACGCCCGAGGACCTGCCGGCGATCGAGGCCGAGATGCAGAAGATCGTCAAGGAGGCCCTGCCGGTCACCCGCAGCGTCAAGACGCGCGACGAGGCCGTGGCTTTCTTCAAGGGGCTCGGCGAGCACTACAAGGCCGAGATCATCGAGTCGATCCCGGCCAACGAGGACCTGTCGCTGTACTCGCAGGGCGAGTTCACCGACCTTTGCCGTGGCCCGCACGTGCCGGGCACCGACAAGCTGCGCGCGTTCAAGCTGATGAAGGTGGCCGGCGCCTACTGGCGTGGCGACCACAACAACCAGATGCTCAGCCGCATCTACGGCACCGCGTGGCTCAACGACAAGGACCTCAAGGCCTACCTGCACCAGCTGGAGGAGGCCGAGAAGCGCGACCACCGCAAGATCGCCCGCCAGCTAGACCTGTTCCACATCCAGGAAGAGGCCCCGGGCCTGGTCTTCTGGCACCCGAAGGGCTGGCAGCTGTGGCAGGTGGTGGAGCAGTACATGCGTCGCGTCTACCGCGAGTCCGGCTACGCCGAGGTGCGTTGCCCGCAGATCCTGGACGTGTCCCTGTGGAAGAAGTCCGGCCATTGGGACAACTACAAGGAGAACATGTTCTTCACCGAGTCCGAGAAGCGCACCTACGCCCTGAAGCCGATGAACTGCCCGGGCCACGTGCAGGTCTTCAACCAGGGCCTGCACAGCTACCGCGACCTGCCCATCCGCTACGGCGAGTTCGGCGCCTGCCATCGCAATGAGCCCTCGGGCGCCCTGCACGGCATCCTGCGCGTGCGCGGTTTCACCCAGGACGATGGCCACGTCTTCTGCACCGAGGACCAGGTCGAGGCCGAGGTGACGGCTTTCCACCGCCAGGCCCTGAAGGTTTACGAGGACTTCGGCTTCTCCGACGTGCAGATCAAGATCGCCCTGAGGCCGGAAAACCGCCTGGGCGACGACGCCACCTGGGACAAGGCCGAGGCCGCCCTGCGGGCGGCGCTGGGGTCCTGTGGCGTGGAATGGGAGGAGCTGCCGGGCGAGGGCGCCTTCTACGGCCCCAAGATCGAGTACCACCTCAAGGACGCCATTGGCCGGACCTGGCAGCTGGGCACGATGCAGGTCGATTTCATGATGCCGGGCCGCCTGGGCGCCGAATACGTGGACGAGGCCAGCCAGCGCCGGCACCCGGTCATGCTGCACCGCGCCATCGTCGGTTCCATGGAGCGTTTCATCGGCATCCTGGTCGAAAACCACGCCGGCGCCTTCCCGGCCTGGCTGGCCCCGGTGCAGGCCGTGGTGCTCAACATCACCGACGCCCAGGCCGACTGGGTCGAATCGGTCCGGAAAACCCTTTCGAATCAAGGCGTCAGGGTCCAGGCCGATTTGCGGAACGAGAAGATCGGCTATAAAATCCGCGAGCACACGCTTCAGAAGATCCCCTACCTGCTGGTGGTTGGAGACCGCGAGAAGGAAAATGGGATGATCGCGGTGCGCACGCGTTCGGGAGAAGATCTGGGGACCATGAAGGTCGAGGACTTCCTGGCGCGCCTGCATGAAGAGAGTGGCCCGGTCGCCTGAAGGCAGCCGGTACTGGAACCCAATAGGAATCAAGCGAATCAACAGCTCAGCCCACGATAAGCGTAACCGCAAGAACCTCGAGATCCGCGTCCCGCGTGTCCGCGTGATCGGATTGGACGGCGAAATGGTCGGCGTGCTCACGCGCGACGAAGCCATTGCGCTGGCCGAGGAATCCGGCGTCGACCTGGTGGAAATCCAGCCGACCGCCGAACCGCCGGTCTGCCGCATCATGGATTTCGGCAAGTACATGTTCGACCTGCAGAAGAAGGCGAACGCGGCCAAGAAGAAGCAGAAGATCGTCGAGATCAAGGAACTCAAGTTCCGCCCGACCACCGACGACGGGGACTACAACATCAAGCTGCGCAACCTCCGCCGGTTCCTGGAGGAAGGCGACAAGGTCAAGGTCAACATCCGCTTCAAGGGCCGCGAAATGGCCCACCAGGAGCTGGGTCTCGAGATGGCCAAGCGCATCGAGGCCGACCTGGGCGAAGACGTGGTGGTCGAGCAGCGTCCGCGCCTCGAGGGCCGCCAGATGATCATGATGGTCGCGCCCAAGAAGAAATAAGCCGGGCGCTACCCAAGTCCCTGCTTTTGTTGCATAATTCGCGGCTCGCCGGGTTTCCGGCGGGTCCCCGGTGCGGCATCCGGGCCCGGTACATCGGGCGAAGTCGTCATGGACCTGTCACTGGTTCCTTTTGGAATCAATGACTTATAAGCCGGCACGGGCAGGACGGAAAGTGTGGCGAAAGCCACCGCCCAGGCCAGTAATCAAACATCCCAAAGGGACTTCCCATGGCCAAGACCAAGATCAAGACCAATCGGGCGGCCGCCAAGCGCTTCCGGAAGACTGCTTCCGGCAAGTTCAAGGCTGGCCACGCCAACCGTAGCCACATCCTCACCAAGAAGGCCACCAAGCGTAAGCGCAACCTCCGCCAGACGAACCACGTCCGGGCCGAGGACGCCGGTCGTCTGATGCGCCAGCTGCCCTATCTCTGAGGAGGACTGAACCATGGCACGAGTCAAGCGTGGTGTAACGGCGCGCCGCCGTCACAAGAAAATCATCAAGCTCGCGAAGGGCTACTACAACGCCCGTCGCAAGGTCTTCCGCGTCGCCAAGCAGGCCGTCACCAAGGCCCAGCAGTACGCGTACATCGGCCGCAAGCAGAAGAAGCGCCAGTTCCGCAGCCTGTGGATCGTGCGTATCAACGCCGCGGCCCGCCAGCACGGCCTGAGCTACAGCCGCTTCATGAACGGCCTGCTGAAGGCGAACGTCACCCTGGACCGCAAGGCCCTGGCCGACATCGCCATCCACGATCCGGTCGCGTTTGGCGCGATCGCCGAGCAGGCCAAGCGCGCTCTCGCGGCGTAAGGCCAATGCCTGCGGCGGCGAGCCGCGCGCAGGCAGCACCAAGGTGGGGAAGGGCGAGAGTCCTTCCCCATTTTGTTTTCAGGACCCGGGAAATCCCCAGAGCATGGCTGACATCCAAACCCTGACCCAATCGGCCCTGGCCGAAGTCGCCGCCGCCGGCAGCCTCGAGGCGCTCGATGCGCTGCGGGTTTCGCTGCTGGGCAAGAGCGGCTCGATCACCGGCCAGCTCAAGCAGCTCGGCGCCCTGGCGCCGGAAGAGCGCAAGGCCGCCGGCGAAGCCGTGAACCGCGCCAAGGAAGCCGTGGCCGCTGCCATCGCCGAACGCAAGGCCACGCTCGAGGAGGCCGCACTGGCCGCCCGCCTGGCCAGCGAACGCATCGACGTGAGCCTGCCCGGCCGCGGTGCGACGGTCGGCAACCTGCACCCGGTCTCGCGCACGCTCGAGCGCATCACCGACATCTTCGCCCGCCTGGGCTACCAGCTGGCCGACGGCCCGGAGATCGAGGACGACGAGCACAACTTCGAGGCCCTGAACTTCCCGCCGCACCATCCGGCGCGGGCCATGCACGACACCTTCTATTTCCCGCCCGATCAAAAGGGCGAGGCCCGCCTGCTGCGTACGCACACCTCCGGCGTGCAGGTGCGTTTCATGAAGCAGGCCGTGGCCGACAAGAGTGGCCCACCGCTGCGCATGATCGCCGCCGGCAAGGTCTATCGCAGCGACTCCGACCAGACCCATACGCCAATGTTCCACCAGGTCGAAGGCCTGCTGGTGGACGAGACCTCCAGCTTCGCCGATCTCAAGGGCACGCTGGCCGAATTCGTGCGCGCCTTCTTCGAGCGCGATTTCGAGATGCGCTTCCGGCCCAGTTACTTCCCCTTCACCGAGCCTTCGGCCGAAGTGGACATCGCCTGGCAGCAGCCCGACGGCAGCACCCGCTGGTTGGAAGTGCTCGGCTGCGGCATGGTGCACCCGAACGTGCTGCGCGCCTGCGGCATCGACCCCGAGAAGTACACCGGCTTCGCCTTCGGCCTGGGCGTCGAGCGTTTCGCCATGCTGCGCTACGGCGTCAACGACCTGCGCAGCTTCTTCGAGAATGACGCCCGTTTCCTGAGGCAGTTCGCATGAAATTCCCCGAAAGCTGGCTGCGCGAACACGTCGCCACCGCCGCCTCGCGCGATGAACTGTCGGCGCGCCTGACTGCCATCGGCCTGGAGGTCGAGGACCTGCAAGCGCTGGGCGAAGGCCTGGACGGCGTGGTCGTGGCTGAAATCCTGTCCTGCGAAAAGCATCCCGAAGCCGACCGCCTGCAGGTCTGCCAGGTCGCCACCGGCGCCGGCACCGTGCAGATCGTCTGCGGCGCGCCCAACGCCCGTGCCGGCCTGAAGGCCCCCCTGGCCCAGGTGGGCGCCAGCCTGCCGGGTGGCATGCAGATCAAGGCCGCCAAACTGCGCGGCGTCGAGTCGCAGGGCATGCTGTGTTCGGCGAAGGAACTGGGCGTCGATGCCGACGCCTCGGGCCTGTTGGAACTGCCGGCCGACGCGACCATAGGCCAGCCCATCGCTGATTTCCTGGGCCTGCCCGATGCCAGCTTCGAGCTCAAGCTCACGCCCAACCGCGCCGACTGCTTCAGCGTGCGCGGCATCGCCTTCGACGTCGCCGCCGCGATGGGCGCGCAGGTCACGCCGATGCAGATCCCGGAGGCCGCCATCGGCCACCGCGCCAGCTTCGACCTGTCGCTGGACGCCGGCGCCGACTGCCCGCGCTATTGCGGTCGCATCATCGAAGGCGTCGACACCGCCGCGCGCTCGCCGCTGTGGCTCACTGAACGCCTCAAGCGTGCCGGCCTGCGCCCGATCAGCCCGCTGGTGGACATCACCAACTACGTGATGCTGGAGCTGGGCCAGCCGATGCATGCTTTCGATGCCGGCACCCTGTCGGGCCCGGTCGGCGTGCGTCGCGCCCGCAAGGGCGAATCCCTGAAGCTGCTCGACGAGCGCGAGGTCGCGCTCGACGAAGGTTTCCTGGCCATCACCGACAAGGACCGGCCGGTGGCCCTGGCCGGCGTGATGGGCGGCTGGGATACCCGCGTCACCGACGCCACCCGCAGCGTCTTCCTGGAGAGTGCGCACTTCGCGCCGTCGGCCATCATTGGCCGCGCCCGCCGGCTGGGCATGCATACCGATGCCTCGCATCGCTTCGAGCGCGGCGTGGATCCGGAACTGCCGCGGCTCGCGCTCGAGCGTGCCACCGCGCTGGTGCTGCAGATCATGGGTGGCCAGGCCGGTCCGGTCGCCGAGGCCGCCCTGTCCGAACACCTGCCCCGTCCGCAGGCCGTGGCCCTTCGCCGCACCCGGCTGCGGCGGGTGCTGGGCGCGGCCGTGCCCGATGCCGACGTCGAGCGCATCCTCCGGGCCCTGGGCATGCAGGTCACGGCCACGGCCGATGGCTGGTCGGTGACGCCGCCCACCCGTCGCTTCGACATCGCCATCGAGGAAGACCTGGTCGAGGAAGTCGCCCGCATCCACGGCTACGAAAACATCCCGACCAGCACGCCCACCGGCGAGGTGCGCCTGGTGGCGCCCAGCGAATCGCGGGTCGGCGACGCCGTGCTGCGCCGCCAGCTGACCGGCCGCGACTTCCTGGAGGCCATCAACTACGCCTTCGTCGATGCCGAGCTGCTGGCCACCTGGCAGCTGCAGGACGGCGCCGTCGCCCTGGCCAACCCGCTGTCGGCCGACCTGGGCGTCATGCGGACGGCGCTGCTGCCGGGCCTGGTCTCCGCCCTGTCGCGCAACCAGGCCCGCCAGCAGTCACGGGTGCGGCTGTTCGAGCTCGGCAAGGTCTTCCACCAGGCCGCCGAGGGCGGTGCCCCGGTCGAAACGCCCCGCATCGCCGCCGTCGCCTGCGGGCCGCAGGCGGCCGAGCAGTGGGCCCAGGACAACCGTGAGGTCGATTTCTACGACCTCAAGGCCGAGGTGGAGGCCCTGCTGGCCCTGGCCGGCGCCGAAGGCGAGTTCCGCCCGGACGACAGCGCCTGGGGCCACCCGGGCCGCAGCGCCTCGGTGTGGCGCGACGGCCGGCGCCTCGGCTGGCTGGGCCACCTGCACCCCCGCCTGGCCCGGTCCCTGGACCTGGACGGCGAAGTGGTGGGCTTCGAACTGGACCTGGCCCCGCTCGCGGCCCGATCGGTCCCCCGGGCGGGGGAGGTTTCACGCTATCCGTCCGTCCGCCGGGACATCGCGCTCGTCGTGCCGGAAGCCACCCCCTTCTCGGCCCTTCGGGCCAGCCTGGAAGCCGCGCTGGGCGGGCTCCTTCGGGATGTGGTGCTGTTCGACCGCTATGTCGGCCCGGGCCTAGAGTCCGGCTCAAAGAGTCTGGCTATGGGCTTGATTATGCAGGACGTTTCACGCACCCTAACTGACCGCGACGCCGACCAGGCCGTGGCCACCGCCCTCGAGGCGCTGGGCAGGGACTGCGGCGCGCGGTTGCGGTCATGATGTTCGCCGGCAACGGCGGGTTACAGGGGATGTTATGGCACTGACCAAGGCCGAAATGGCCGAGCGGCTGTTCGAGGAAGTTGGCTTGAACAAGCGCGAGGCCAAGGAATTCGTGGACTCCTTCTTCGATGCGTTGCGGGAGGCGCTGGAGCGCGGGCAGCAGGTCAAGCTGTCGGGCTTTGGCAACTTCGACCTGCGCCAGAAGAACCAGCGTCCCGGCCGGAACCCCAAGACCGGCGAGGAGATCCCCATCTCCGCGCGCACCGTCGTGACCTTCCGTCCGGGCCAGAAGCTGAAGGAGCGCGTGGAAGCCTATGCTGGATCCAGGCAGTAACCGGGAACTCCCGCCGATCCCGGCGAAGCGCTACTTCACCATCGGTGAAGTTAGCGAGCTGTGCGACGTCAAGCCGCACGTGCTGCGCTACTGGGAAACCGAGTTCACCAGCCTCAAGCCGGTCAAGCGCCGGGGCAACCGCCGGTATTACCAGCGGCACGACGTGCTGATGATCCGCCAGATCCGCGGCCTGCTGTACGAAGAGGGCTACACCATCTCCGGCGCCCGCCAGCGCCTGGAAGGCGAAACCGGCCGCATGGAGAACTCCATGACCGCCCAGGTGGTCAAGCAGGTGCGGATGGAGCTCGAAGAGGTCCTCAACCTCCTTAGGCGCTGAAAGAATTCGCGCCTGAAGGCGCTCCTACAGGAGCCGGCTTCGCGTATAATCGCCAGCCCGGCCTCGGCCGGGACCACACGAATCGGGGCGTAGCGCAGCCTGGTAGCGCACTAGCATGGGGTGCTAGGGGTCGTGAGTTCGAATCTCACCGTCCCGACCAATTCGTGGCAAGGCCGCCCGCTTCCCCACGGGCCGCCGGAAGCAGACCCGCCGAGAGGCGGGTTTTTGCTTTCCGGCGCCGATCAGGCGCCTCAGCCCTCGCTGGGCTCCGGGCCGCAGCGGGATTCGCCGCCCGGACCCGTTTCGACCAGGGCCAGCAGGGCCGCCGGCGGTGCGATCGCGTAGAGCGCGGCGGCCGCAGCGCCGCGCAGCAGCAAGGGTCCGCCCTGGGGCCCGACGTCCGGGTCGAGCAGCGGCCCGCTCACCTGCAGCGGCGAGCGCAGGCTGAAGGGACTGAAATCCTTGGGTCGCGGCCGCAGCACGAGATCGAGCTGTTCGTCGCGCAGGTCGATCCTGCCTTCGCCGAGCACGAGCGTGTCCGAGGTGTCGAAGGCGAGCGCGCGGGCGTTCATGACGCCGTCTTCGATGGCGAAATCGGCGTAGCCGCAGTGCACCGCGATGTCCTTGTCGCGTCCGAGCTTGAACTTCAGCATCTCGGCCAGGTCCAGGCCGACCAGCTCCATGATGTAGTTGCTGATGCGGCCCGGTCCCATCGCGAGCCCGGCTTCGCCGTTCGCACCGGCCATGATGGCGGCGACGGAATCGCCGCTGCCGCCGAGGCGGAACCGGCCGCCGAGCGACCCCTGGCTTTGCGCGGCTTCGGCTTCGGGCAGCATGCGCGGCAACTGCAGGCCGCGTGCCTGCAGGTCGATGTCCGCCGCCATCGGAGCCTGGCGGGCATCGAGGTGCACCGAGCCGGTCAGGTGGCCGCCGGCGAAACCGAAGTCCAGCGGCTCCAGGCGCAGGTCGCCGTCCTCGAGCTCGAGCCGTGCGTCGAGCGATTCGAAAGGCAGGGGCGGCGCCCTGAGTCGGTCGGCCACCAGGCTCACGCGGGCGTCCATCGAGCGCAGCTTGGTGGTGTCGTAGGGGCGGGTCGGGAACAGCAGGCCGTCTTCCGGGTCCG
>CAXAYM010000003.1:0-26961 GCA_963973175.1 uncultured Arenimonas sp. | reverse complement strand
CTCGCCGACGTCCTTCTCGGCCGCGACGATTTCTTCGATCTGGTCGAGGAACCAGGGGTCGATGAAGCTCAGGTTGAACACGTCCTCGACCGAGAGGCCGGCACGGAAGGCCTCGGCGACCTGGAACAGGCGCTCGGGACCGGGCTCCTTGAGTTCGCGGCGGATCTTGACCAGGCCTTCCTCGCCGCGGTTCGCGTCGCCGGTCGGATCGAAGCCGACCTTGCCGGTTTCCATGCCGCGCAGGGCCTTCTGCATCGACTCCTGGAAGCAACGGCCGATGGCCATCACCTCGCCCACCGATTTCATCTGGGTGGTCAGGCGCGAATCGGCGGCCGGGAACTTCTCGAAGGCGAAACGGGGAATCTTGGTGACGACGTAGTCGATCGCCGGCTCGAACGAGGCCGGCGTCGCGCCACCGGTGATCTCGTTGCGCAGCTCGTCCAGCGTGTAACCCACCGCCAGCTTGGCGGCGATCTTGGCGATCGGGAAGCCGGTGGCCTTCGAGGCCAGCGCCGATGAGCGCGAGACGCGCGGGTTCATCTCGATCACCACCACGCGGCCGTTCTGGGCATTGATGCCGAACTGCACGTTGGAGCCGCCGGTATCCACGCCGATCTTGCGCAGCACGGCGATCGAGGCGTCGCGCAGGCGCTGGTATTCCTTGTCGGTCAGGGTCTGGGCGGGCGCGACGGTGATCGAGTCACCGGTGTGCACGCCCATCGGGTCGAGGTTCTCGATCGAGCAGACGATGATGCAGTTGTCCGCGGTGTCGCGGACGACTTCCATCTCGAACTCCTTCCAGCCCAGCACCGATTCCTCCACCAGCACTTCGTGCACCGGCGACAGGTCGAGGCCCCGCTTCACGATCTCCTCGAACTCCTCGCGGTTGTAGGCGATGCCGCCGCCGCTGCCGCCGAGGGTGAAGCTGGGCCGGATGATGGTCGGGAAACCGACCCGTGACTGGATGTCCACGGCCTGTTCGAAGGACTTGGCGACCTCGGCCTTCGGGCATTCCAGGCCGATCTCGGCCATGGCGACGCGGAAGAGCTCGCGATCCTCGGCCATCCGGATCGCCTCGCGCGAGGCGCCGATCAGCTCGACCTTGTACTTCTCCAGGACGCCGGCGTCGGCCAGGTCCAGCGCGCAGTTGAGCGCGGTCTGGCCGCCCATGGTGGGCAGCAGCGCGTCGGGTTTTTCCTTGGCGATGATGCGCTCGACCGTGGCGGCGTTGATCGGCTCGATGTAGACCGCGTCGGCCATGTCCGGGTCGGTCATGATCGTGGCCGGGTTGGAGTTCACCAGCACCACCCGGTAGCCCTCGTCGCGCAGCGCCTTGCAGGCCTGGGCACCGGAGTAGTCGAACTCGCAGGCCTGGCCGATGACGATCGGACCGGCACCGATGATCAGGATCGTCTTGATGTCTGTGCGCTTGGGCATGGCGGAAAGTCTTTTAAGTGTGGATCAGGGGGCGTCGGCGGCCTTGCCGGCACCGATGTGCTTGGCGAGGAAGGCTTCCATGGCCGTGTACAGCGCGACCTGGTTGTCGAAATCGTAGAAGCCGTGTCCTTCCTTGGCCTCGACCACGGTGACCTCGGGCGGCCGGCCGGCCTTCTCGAGGTTTTCCTTGAGCAGCTCGTACTGCGAGATCGGCACGCGCTGGTCCTTGGCGCCGTGCACCAGCATCACCGGGATGCGGATCTTGTCGATGTTGTAGGCCGGCGACTGCAGCTGCTGCGCGCCCAGTCCCTCGGGCAGCACGCGGGCCAGGTAGCTCTGACCGGCCTTGGTCTCCGGGATGTCGCCATCCTTGAACATCAGCGGCAGGCTGTACACGCCGACGTAGCCGATCGCGCACCGGTACTTGTCCGGCTCGCGCACGACCATCTGCAGCGCGCCGTAGCCACCGTAGGACGCACCATAGGTGCAGATGCGGTCCTTGTCGGCGACGCCGTTCTCGATGGCCCAGTCGACGGCATCGGTCATGTCGTCGACCATCGTGGTGCCCCAGTTGCGGTAGCCCTTGCGTTCGAAGGCCGTGCCGTAGCCGCCGGAGCCGCGGAAGTTCACCTGCAGCACCGCGTAGCCGCGATTGGCCAGGAACTGCACCTCCGGGTTGAAAGCCCACATGTCGCGGGGACCATGCGGACCGCCGTGCGGATGCACGATCAGCGGCAGGTCACGACCGTTGCTGCCCTCGGGCACGGTCAGGTAACCGTGCACGCGGGTGCCGTCGCGGGCGAGGAACGACATCGGCGTCATCTCGCTCATCTGCTCGGGCTTGATCCAGTCGCGCGAGGCCAGCAGGAACTGGGCGCTGCCGGTTTCGCGGTCGAACAGGTAATACGAGGGCGGCTCGACGTCGCTGAAGGCACTGAAGAGGATTTTCTTGCCGTCCCGGCTGATGCCGCCGAAGCGGACGGCGCGGTCCGGGAAGGCGTTTATCAGGCCGGCATAGACTTTTGACTCGGGGTGTTCGCGGTTGACGAAGACGTAGTTCGGGACGCCGTCCATGTAGGCGACCGCCAGCAGTTCGCGCTCGTCGCTGCTGAACAGGTAGCCGAGCGAATCCACGTTGGCATTGGCGGCGACCTCGGTTTCCTCGCGGCTTTCCGGGTCCTGCAGCACCAGCCGGGTCGGCTCGCCCTTCTCGCTGACCTCGAAGAACACGCGCTTGTTCTCACCGTCGAAGCTGACCGGGGTGCGCACGGCGCCACCCATCTCCGAGGAATGGATGGTGGTCCAGCGGTCGCCGTCGCGACGCAGGGTCACCTGCTCGAGGTCCTCTTCCTGTCCGACGGCGTATCGCACCTCGCCCTCGTGGTCGAGCACGAAGCTGCCGAAACGCACCGGCGCGGTGGCCACCGTGACCACGCGGCCGTCGTAGACGTCGTACTTGAACAGGAAGGCCGAATCCACCGAGCGCTGCACCAGGATGCTGCGCGGGTCGTCCCAGGTCTTGTCCACGATCTGGTAGACGCCCAGGTTGGGCATGTCGGCGCGCTGCTTGCCGTCGACGTTGCTGGCGTAGACGTCCGGCGTCCCCACGCGGAAGTCGAAGCGGCCCAGCTTCTCGGTGACGTACATCAGGAAACGTTCGTCGTTGACCCAGCTGACACGGTCGATGTGCTTCTTGTCGCCGTAATCCCACTTGCCGACAAGCTTCATGCCCTCGACTTCGAAGGCCGCCAGCACGGTCCGGTCGCCCTGGGGCACCGAGACGGTGATGTACTTGCCGCTGGGCGACAGCGACACGGAGGTGAACTCCGGGTCCTTGAAGAAGTCGCCTACGGGCAGCTGAGGCGGCCTGGCCAGCGCGGCGGCAGGCAGCGCGAGCAGCGCGGCGAGCACAAGGTTTGCAAGAAGACGCATCGTTGGTTTCCCCGGGTAAGCGTCAGCCCCTGGCCGACATCATGCTGGCGAATTTGTCGAACAGCCCGGCCACGTCATGCGGGCCCGGACTGGCTTCCGGGTGTCCCTGGAAGCTGAAGGCCGGGGCATCGGCCAGCTCGATGCCCTGGTTGGATCCGTCGAAGAGCGAACGGTGGGTGACGCGCACGTTGGCCGGCAGGCTGGCCTCGTCGATCGCGAAGCCATGGTTCTGGCTGGTGATCATCACCCGGTTCGACGCGAGGTCGATGACCGGATGGTTGGCGCCGTGGTGGCCGAACTTCATCTTCATCGTCCGGGCGCCGGCGGCCAAACCGAGCAGCTGGTGGCCCAGGCAGATGCCGAAGGTCGGCACCTTCGCCGCCAGCACCTCGCGGATGGCGGCGATGGCGTAATCGCAGGGCTCCGGATCACCGGGGCCGTTGGAAAGGAAGACCCCGTCCGGCTTCTCCGCCAGCACCTGGGCGGCCGGGGTCTGCGCCGGCACCACGGTGACCCGGCAGCCGCGTTCGGCCAGCATGCGCAGGATGTTGCGCTTGACGCCGAAGTCGTAGGCGACGACGTGGAAGCGCGGCTCGACGCGGACGAATTCATTGGAATCGAGGTCCAGCGAGCCCTCGGTCCAGCTGTAGCGCTCGCGCGTGCAGACTTCCTTCGCCAGGTCCATGCCCTTGAGGCCCGGGAACTTGCGGGCCGCCTCGATCGCGGCTTCGCGGTCGATGTCGCCGGCCATCAGGCAGCCGTTCTGGGCGCCGCGGTCGCGCAGCAGGCGGGTCAGCTTGCGGGTGTCGATGCCGGCGATGGCCACGACCCCGCGTGCCGCCAGCCACTCGGGCAGCGGCACCTGGCTGCGCCAGTTGCTGGGGCGGCGCGGCACGTCGCGCACGATCAGGCCCGATGCCCAGGGCTTTTCGGCCTCGTCGTCCTGGGCCGTGCAGCCGGTGTTGCCGATGTGCGGGTAGGTCAGGGTGACCAGCTGCCGGGCGTAGGAGGGATCGGTGACGATCTCCTGGTAACCGGTCATGGCGGTGTTGAACACCACCTCGCCGGTGCGGCTGCCGGTGGCGCCTACGGAGAAGCCCTCGAATACGGTGCCGTCTTCGAGCGCGAGGATTGCGGGTTGGTTCACGGGCTATCGCCTTGGCTTGGGGGAACCCGTTCACAGGGTGTGCGAACACCCGCGGACTGGGCAGGACCATGTCCGGACGGATGAGGGTTCAGGCGAGCGGGAAGTTTAGCGACACCGGCTGGAAAAGGAAACTCGGCGGCGCTGGTTCAGGTCCGGCCGCCGGCCAGCAGCAATTCGCCGAAATCGTAGCGTCCCGGGCCCTTTCCGGACAGGCGCACCGCGGCTTCCAGGGCGCCACGGGCGAAGATGTCGCGGTTGCTGGCGCGGTGCACCAGCTCCAGGCGCTCGCCGTGGCCGGTGAGCTGGACCAGGTGCTCGCCGACGATATCGCCGCAGCGCAGGCTGGCGTAGTGCGGTGGGCTGCCGCGCCCCTGTTCGACCGCTTCGCCCAGCGACAATGCGGTGCCCGAGGGGGCGTCCTTCTTGTGCACGTGGTGGGATTCGACGATGTCGGCGTCCCAGCCGGGCAGCGCCGCGGCGGCTTGGTGCACCAGCGCCCGGAGCACCGCCACGCCGATGCTGAAGTTGGCCGACCAAAGCACGGGCACGAGCTCTGAGGCCTCGGCCATCGCCGCCAGCTGCCCTTCGCCCAGCCCCGTCGTACCGCTGACCAGCGCCGCCCCCTTGGCCCGGCAGGCCGCGACCAGGGGTCCGAAACCCTCTGGCAGGCTGAAATCGATCGCCAGGTCGTAATCGGGCGCGTCGGCCAGCTTCTCGACAGGCAGGACCGGCACGCCGGCCGGCGCCTCGGGCAGGGCCCGGCCGCTGCGCGACACCGCGGCGACGAGCTGCAGTTCCGGCCGTTCGGCGGCCAGGCGCAGCAGCGCCCGGCCCATGCGCCCGCTGGCGCCGTGAATGAGGATGCGGATGGGCAGCGGTTCTTCCATGGCCGGACGCTAGCGGAAAGCGCCCGGCGCTGGCAAACGGCTACACTCGCGGCCATGCCTGAACGCGCCGCCGTCCCGTCGCGGACGACTTCCGCCCGCTACGTGCCGATCCGCCTGCCCCTGCTGGCGCTGGCGGTGCTCACCCTCGTGCTGCACTTCACCGGCGCCCTGGACCGGGCCGACGACCGCCTGGGCGACTGGCTGCTGGCCGCCCATGCCGGGTCGCGGGTGCCGCCCGAAGACATCGTGGTGGTGGCGATCGACCAGAAGAGCCTGGACGAGATGCAGGAAGTCGCCGGCAACTGGCCCTGGCCGCGCGCCATCCACGCCGAACTGCTGGCGGGCATGGCGCCGCACGAGCCGCGCGCGGTCGCCTTCGACCTGATGTTCAACGAAGTCGACAAGCTGGGCATGGAAAGCGACCTGGCCTTCCGGGAGGTCGTGGCCGGCCTGGACAACCTGTTTTTCGCCTCGCTGCGCCTGGTGGACGGCAACCAGGGGCCGCTGGCGAAGCTGCCGCCCAGTTTTGGCGCGGAAAGGACCGCCACTGCGGATCCGGAGGCCAGGGCCACCCTGCTGGTGCCCGCGGTGCTGCCGGAGGAAAGCTGGCGCGGCGGGCTGATCAATTTCGAGGCCGATCGCGACGGCACCGGCCGGCACTACCGGCTCCACCAGGACATCGGCGGCTGGCGGCTGTTCTGGCTGGCCGCGAACCTGGCCCGCTTCTCCGGCACCGCCCTGCCCGACCAGGAGCGCATCCGCCTGCACTGGTTCGGCGAGCCCCCGCCGACGATCGCCTACTCGGCGCTGTTCACGGACCTGGAGCAACGCGAACCGCGGATCGCCCCCTCCCTGGCCGGCAAGATCGTCCTGATCGCCGCCACCGCGCCGGGCATGCACGAGAACCGCCCGACGCCCCTGGGCCAGCACACGCCGGGCCCGCACATCATCGCCACGGCCCTGGCCAACCTGCAGGCCGGGGACTGGCTCAGGGACCTGCCCGCACGCTGGCCGCTGCTGCTCGCCCTGGTGCTGGGCACCGCCCTGGCCTTCCACCGGCGCGCCAGCCCGCTGCAGTCCGGCCTGGGCCTGGGCGTGGCCAGCCTGGCCGCGCTGGCCGCCGCGTGGTTTGGTTTCGAAGCCAACCTGTACCTGCCGGTGGGTGCGGCGCTGGCGACGGCCTGGGTGGGCTTCGGCCTGCTGACGGTGGAGGCGCAGTGGCTCGAGCGCCGCCAGCGCCAGGCGACGATCGGCATCTTCGGGCGATTCCTGGACCCGCGCGTGGTCGAGGGCCTGGTGGAAAGCGGTGAGCTCGACCGGGGCCGCAAGCCCGAGGCCCGCGAGATCACGATCCTGTTCTCCGACATCCGCGGCTTCACCACCCTGTCGGAGACGCGCACGCCGGAACAGGTCGTGGACTTGCTCAATCGCTACTTCAGCCGCCAGGTGGACGTGATCTTCCGGCACGGCGGCACGCTGGACAAATTCATCGGCGACGCGATCATGGCCTTCTGGAACGCCCCGACGCAGACCGAGGGGCATGCCGCGAAGGCGGTGGAGGCGGCGCTGGACATGACCCTGGCCCTGGACGATTTCAAGCGCGAGCTGGCCGCCAATGGCGAGGGCCTGGGCGACTTCGACGTCGGCATCGGCCTGCACACGGGACCGGCCGTCGTCGGCTTCCTGGGCAGCGACACGCGCATGGAATACACCGCCATCGGCGACACCGTGAACTTGGGCAGCCGTATCGAGGGCACCACAAAGGGCGTGGCCCGGGTGCTGGTCTCCGGCGCGACGAAGTCCGCCTGCGGCGCCGATTCCCGTTTTACCTTTATCCACCGCGGACAATTCAAGGTCAAAGGCCGCGAGGAACCGGTCGAGCTTTACGAACCGGTTCGCAGCACCGACCCATCCCGAGCAGGAGGCATGCCGTGATTACCCGACGACGCACCCCGATCCCGACCCTGGCCCTGGCCCTGGCGCTGGCCGCCACCCTAGCCAGCGGCCTGGCCTTCGCCGAATCCGCCACGACCCTGCGCGCCACCGAAATGCGCAGCGAGCCCCTGGGCTCGGCCGAGATCGTGGCCAAACTGGGCGCGAAGGCACCCGTGGACATCACCGACCGCAAGGGCGCCTGGGCCGGCGTCAAGAATGCCGAGGGCCTGGACGGCTGGGTACGCGTGCTGAACCTGCGCACCGGGACCTCCGACGGCAAGTCCGCCGGCGCCGGCAACCAGCTGGCAGCGGCTTTCCTCACCGGGTCGAGCGGCAACACCGTGAGCACCGGCGTGAAGGGCCTCTCGCCCGAAAAGCTGCGCAATGCCGGCGAGGCGCCGGGTGAAGTCGAACTGCTCGACCAGCTGGCCGCGCAGCCCGACGACGCCCGCCTGTTCGCGATGTCCGCGAGCCTCGAAGCCCACCAGGTGGACTACCTCAAGTCCGACCGCCGCAGCCGGAGGAAGCAGCGATGAAGATCAAACCGATCCTGGCCGCCCTCGTGGCGCTGGCCCTGGCTTCGCCCGCGGCGGGTTTTGGCCGCCTGGGCGACGCCGAGAAGCTGTTCAAGTTCGGCAAGAAGGCCGCCGACGCCACGGCGCCAATCACCGACGAGGACGAAATCGAACTGGGCCGCGGCATCGCCGCACGCCTGCTGGCGGCGCGCCCGCTGGTGCGGGACCAGGCGCTGCAGCAATACGTCAACCGCGTCGGCCTGTGGCTGGCGTTGCAGACCGAGCGCCCCAACCTGCCCTGGCGTTTTGGCGTGATGGACAGCACCGACGTCAATGCCTTCGCCCTGCCCGGCGGCACCATCCTGATCACCCAGGGCCTGTACGACCGCCTGCGCGACGAGGGCGAGCTGGCCGCCGTGCTGGCGCACGAGGTCGCCCACGTGGTGCAGCAACACCAGGTGCAGGCGATCAAGAAGGAGATGGGCACGGCCTTCGCGACCGAGCTGGCCGGCGAGGCCGCCGGCCGCAGCGACAGCCAGGCGGTGCGCATGTTCGGCCAGAAGGCCTTCCAGGCGGGCACCGAGCTGTTCGTGCGCGGCCTGGACAAGGGCGACGAGCACGAGGCCGACGTGCACGGCATGGTCATCGCGGCACGCGGCGGCTACAACCCCTACGCGCTGGCCTCGGTGCTGCACACGCTGGACGGCACCACGTCCGACGACGCCGGCGTGGCGCTGATGTTCTCGACCCACCCCACCGCGGTCAGCCGGATCGAGCACCTGGAAACGGTGGTGGGCGACAAGCTGGAGGCCTACGCGATGAACGAGGCGCCGGCGCGCATGGTGCGGCCCGCGCAGTAAACCCAGGCCTCAGGACGTCATGCGGTCCCAGAAGGACTTCACGCCGTCGAGGAAACCACTGGAGCGCGGCGAGTGCCGCGCTCCATGCTCGCCTTCGAAGGTGGACTCGAACTCCTTCAGCAGCTCGCGCTGGCGGGCCGTCAGGTTGACTGGGGTTTCCACCACCACCCGGCACAGCAGGTCGCCGGTGCCGTGGCTGCGCACGGACTTGACGCCTTTGCCACGCAGGCGGAACAGCTTGCCGGTCTGGGTTTCGTGCGGGACCTTGATCAGGGCCTCGCCCTCGAGCGTGGGCACCACGATGTCGGCGCCAAGCGCCGCCTGCGAGAACCGAACCGGCACTTCGCAATAAAGGTCGTTGCCGTCGCGCTGGAAGATGGCGTGCTCGCGCACGCTGACCTCGACGTACAGGTCGCCGGGCTGGGAGCCCGGCGGGCCGGCTTCGCCCTCGGCGGCCAGGCGGATGCGGTCGCCGTTGTCGACGCCCGCGGGGATCTTCACCTGCAGGACCTTCTCGACCTGCACGCGGCCGTTGCCGTGGCAGGTCTTGCAGGGCTTGGCGATGGTCTGGCCGCGGCCGCCGCAGGCCGGGCACGCCTGCTGCACGGCGAAGATGCCGCGCTGCATGCGCACCTGGCCGCGTCCGCGGCAGGTGCTGCAGGTCTCGACCTTGCCATCCTCCGAACCGGAGCCGTTGCAGGGCTTGCAGGCGACCAGGGTCGGCACCTCGATGCGCTTTTCGACGCCAAACACCGCTTCTTCGAGGTCGAGTTCGAGCACGTAGCGCAGGTCGGCGCCGCGACGCGGACCCCGCTGGCGGCCACCGCCGAAAATATCGCCGAAGATGTCGCCGAAGATGTCGTTGACGTCGGCAAAGCCCGGCCCGCCGTTGCCGCCGCCCATGCCGTTCTCGAAGGCGGCGTGGCCGTGCTGGTCGTAGATGCGGCGCTTGCCGCCGTCCGACAGCACTTCGTAGGCCTCCTTGGCCTCCTTGAAGCTCGCTTCGGCGGCCTTGTCGCCCGGGTTGCGGTCGGGGTGGAATTTCTGCGCCGCGCGCCGGTAAGCCTTCTTCAGCTCATCCTCGGTCACGCTGCGGGAAACCCCCAGCACCTCGTAATAATCACGCTTGCTCATCAAGACCCCAGCCTGGCTCTAAACGATCGAGACGGGCCACCCGGGTGGCCCGCCCCTTGCCTGCGTTGAGCCTCACGGACGTGAGGCTCGAACGGAGGCAGTTATTCCGTTGCGCCGGAGGCGCGACAGGGAATAACCCTTATTTCTTTTCGTCGTCCTTGACCTCGGTGAACTCCGCGTCCACCACGTCTTCGGCCTTTTCCTGCGGACCCGGCTCGGCACCGCCTTCCGGCGCGCCTTCCTGGCCCCCGGCCGCCGCCGCGTAAAGCGACTGCGCAGCCTGCTGCAGGGACTGGGTCCTGGCCTCGATCTGGGCCTTGTCGTCGCCCTTCATCGCGGTCTCGAGCTCCGACAGCGCGGTTTCGATGCCGGCCAGCTGCTCGCCGGGCACCTTGGAGCCGTGCTCGGTGATCGCGGTGCGGGTGGCGTGGATCAGGCCATCGGCGGCGTTGCGCGCGGTCACCAGCTCGTGGAACTTCTTGTCCTCTTCGCGGTGTGCCTCGGCGTCGCGCACCATCTGCGCGATCTCCTCCTCGCTCAGGCCCGAACCGGCCTTGATCTCGACCTTCTGCTCCTTGCCGGTCTTCTTGTCCTTGGCCGACACGTGCAGGATGCCGTTGGCGTCGATGTCGAAGGACACCTCCACCTGTGGCATGCCGCGCGGCGCCGGGTCGATGCCCGAGAGGTCGAACTTGGCCAGCGACTTGTTGAAGCGGGCCTGTTCGCGCTCGCCCTGCAGCACGTGCACGGTGACGGCGGACTGGTTGTCCTCGGCGGTCGAGAAGACCTGCGAGGCCTTGGTCGGGATCGTGGTGTTCTTCTCGATGATCTTGGTCATCACGCCGCCCAGGGTCTCGATGCCCAGGCTGAGCGGGGTGACGTCGAGCAGCAGCACGTCCTTGACGGTGCCGGCGAGCACGCCGCCCTGGACCGCGGCGCCGATGGCGACGGCCTCGTCCGGGTTGACGTCCTGGCGCGGTTCCTTGCCGAAGAACTCGGCCACCGCGGCCTTCACCTTGGGCATGCGGGTCTGGCCGCCGACCAGGATGACGTCGCCGATGTCGCTGGCGCGCAGGCCGGCGTCATTGAGCGCAACCCGGCAGGGTTCGATCGTCTTCTTGATCAGGTCCTCGACCAGCGCCTCGAGCTTGGCGCGGGTGAGCTTGATGTTCAGGTGCTTCGGGCCCGAGGCGTCGGCCGTCACGTACGGCAGGTTCACCTCGGTCTGCTGGTTGGACGAGAGCTCGATCTTGGCGCGCTCGGCGGCGTCCTTCAGGCGCTGCAGGGCCAGCGGGTCCTTGCGCAGGTCGATGCCCTGCTCCTTGTTGAACTCGTCGACCAGGTAGTCGATGACGCGGGCGTCGAAGTCTTCGCCGCCCAGGAAGGTGTCGCCATTGGTGGCCAGCACTTCGAACTGCTTCTCGCCGTCGATCTCGGCGATCTCGATGATCGAGACGTCGAAGGTGCCGCCGCCCAGGTCGTAGACCGCGATCTTGCGGTCGCCGCCCTTCTTGTCCATGCCATAGGCCAGCGCGGCCGCGGTCGGCTCGTTGATGATGCGCTTGACGTCCAGGCCGGCGATGCGGCCGGCGTCCTTGGTGGCCTGGCGCTGGCTGTCGTTGAAGTAGGCCGGCACGGTGATCACGGCCTCGGTGACCGTCTCGCCCAGGTAGGCTTCGGCGGTCTTCTTCATCTTCTCGAGCACCTTGGCCGAGATTTCCTGCGGCGCCATCTTCTTGCCGTCGGCGGTCTGCACCCAGGCGTCGCCGTTCTCGTGGGCGAGGATGCCGTAGGGCACCAGGTCGAGGTCCTTCTTGACCTCGGCGTCGGTGAATTTGCGGCCGATCAGGCGCTTGACGGCGTAGAAGGTGTTCTTGGGATTGGTGACCGCCTGGCGCTTGGCCGAGGCGCCGACGATGACTTCGCCGTCCTTGGTGAAGGCGACGATGGACGGCGTGGTGCGGTCGCCCTCGGAGTTTTCGATGACCTTGGCGACGCCGCCTTCCATCACGGAAACGCAGCTGTTGGTGGTGCCCAGGTCGATGCCGATGATCTTGCCCATGGTGTTACTCCCTGAAGGATCAGAATCTGTGTTGGCGGCGGCGGCCGCGGATGTTCGGTAAATGGGGCCCGCCGCGCGGTGTTCAAGGGGCGTGAAGCCCTCAGCCGGCGGCGACCACCACCAGGGCCGGTCGCAGCAGGCGTTCGTTCAGGGCGTAGCCCTTCTGGAAGACCTGCAGGACGCTGCCCGGCTCGGCGCCGGGAGACTCGAGCTGGCTGATGGCCTGGTGCCATTCCGGGTCGAAGGCCTGGCCTTCGGGATTGAGCTGGGCCAGGCCGTTGTCCTCGCCGACCTTGAGCAGCTGGCGCAGGGTCAGCTCCAGGCCGTCCTTGAGCGGGCCGCTGGCGTCGCCGGCGGCCTTGAGGCCGGCCTCAAGGCTGTCGAGCACCGGTAGCAGCTGCGAGAGCAGCTTCTCGTTGGCGAAACGGCGGGCCTGGTCGAGGTCGCGGGCCAGGCGCTTGCGCTGGTTGTCGAGCTCGGCGCGCTCGCGCAGGGCTTCCTCGCGCAGCTCGGCCAGGGCCGTGCGCAGCTGCTCGAGCTCGCCGGCCAGGGAATCGGTGTCCAAATCGGGGACTTCGTCGGGCGCCTGCGCGTCCGGGTTGGGGTTCTGGTTTTGCATGGGATTTCCGATGGCTGCCCCGCGTCCGGCGGGCGTCGGGTACCCCTATGGGGCCGGTGGCTCGGGATTCAAGGCGGCGCCGAGCAGGTCGGCGGTGGCCTGGACCATCGGGATCACCCGCTCGTAGGCCATCCGGGTGGGCCCGATGACGCCCAGCACGCCCAGGACCTTGCCCTGGGCGTGGTAGGGGGCGGTGACGACGGTGCAGGCGTCGAGCTGGGCCAGCCCGGTTTCCTCGCCGATGAAGACCCGCACGCCCTGGGCCTTGAGCGTGCCCTCAAGCAGCTGCAGGATCTCGCGCTTGCGGGAGAAGGCCTCGAACAGGTCGCGCAGGCGCTCCATGTCCGACAGGTCCTGAACGCCCATCAGCCGGGTCTGCCCGGCCAGCAGCATGTCCTCGGGCGATGAGCCGCCGCCGCCCAGGGCCTGCTCGGAGAGTTCGACGGCGGCCGAAAGCAGGCGCTCCATCTCGCTGCGGGTGTCGCGCAGGTCGCGCAGGAGCCGGGCCCGGATCTCGGCCAGGGGCTGGCCGGCGAAGTGGTTGTTGAGGTAGTTGGCCGTCTGCTCGAGCTCGGAGGAGCTGTAGGTGCGGCGCGGGCTGATGATGCGGTTCTGCACCTCGTTGTCGGTGAAGACCAGGATCACCAGGATGCGCTGGCCGTCGAGCGGCACGAAGTCGATGTGGCGGAAAGCGAACTGGCTGCGCTGGGGCACGGTGACCACGCCGACGAACTGGCTCATCGCCGACAGCAGTTCGCTGGTGTTCGACAGCAGCGCCTGGGTGCCGGCGCCGGCCGGCAGCAGGGCGCGCAGTTGCTGCACCTCGGTGTCCTGCAGGGGTTTCATCGGCAGCAGGCTGTCAACGAACACGCGGTAGCCCTGCGCCGTCGGTATGCGCCCGGCCGAGGTGTGCGGGGCCGAGACCAGGCCGATCTCCTCGAGGTCGGACATGATATTGCGGATCGTCGCCGGGCTGACGTCCAGGCCCGAACGCTTGGCCAGCGTGCGCGAACCCACGGGTTCGCCGTCGCGGATGTGCTGGGCGATCAGGGTGCGCAGCAGGCGGCGGGCGCGCGGGTCGAGGTCGAAGTCCATGTCCCATAGATAAGGCCGGCGGGCCCGGGGTGCAAGACGCGGCGAAGCCCTACCCGCCCCGGTGGCATCCGCGTCTTGGATCCTGAGACGGGGGCAGCCGAAGCTGGGTCTTTCAGGCAAAATCGCCCCCACCATGCTCAGCCCCCTCACGCTCCAGGACTTCGCCGTCGTCAGCCGCGCCGAACTGGCCTTCGGGCCGGGCATGACCGTGGTTTCGGGCGAAACCGGCGCCGGCAAGTCGCTGCTGGTGGACGCGCTGATGTGGCTCACCGGCGCCCGCGCCGACGCCGGCGTGGTGCGCCACGGCGCGGAACGCGCCGAACTGGCGGCCGAATTCGGCCTGGCCGACGCCCCGGCGGCCCTGGCCTGGCTGCGGGAAAACGAGCTCGACGACGGCGATGCCTGCCAGCTGCGCCGGGTGATGCGCGCCGACGGCGGCTCGCGGGCCTGGATCAACGGCCGTCCTGCGACGCTGGGGCAGCTTTCCGCCCTGGGCGGGCTGCTGGTGGAAATCCACGGCCAGCACGAGCACCAGGCCCTGCTTGATCGCGGCCAGCAGCTGGCCCTGCTTGACGCCTTTGGCCAGCACGGCCCGCTGCTCGAGGCCGTGCGCGAGGCCGCACGCCGCTGGGCCGGCATCGACCGCGAGCTGGCCGACCTGGCCCGCGCCGGCGACGTCGGCGAGCGCCTGGCCTGGCTCGAACACCAGGTCCAGGAACTGGCCGCCGAGACCCTGGACCCCGACTCCCTGGAAGAACTGGCCGCGGCGCACCGCCGCCAGGCCAATGCCGCCGGCCTGCTGCAGGGCTGCGAGATCGCGCTCGCCCGGCTCGCCGGCGACGAGGGCCTGTCGCTGCAGCGCCTGTTGCACCAGACCCAGTCCGAACTGGCCCGCCTGGCCGGCGACGAACCGCGCCTGGCCGAGGTGCTTTCGCTGCTTGAATCCGCCGGCATCCAGCTGGCCGAGGCCGCCGCCGGCATCGAGCGCCTGCACGACGACTTCGACCTCGACCCGGACCGCCTGCAGTCGCTTGAAGATCGCCTGGCGCGTCTGCACGACCTGGCCCGCAAGCACCGCGTGCCGCTGGAGGAACTGGCCACGCGCCGCGACCAGCTGCAGGAAGAACTCGACGGCCTGGCCGGGGCCGGCGAGCGCTCCGCGCGACTGGGCCGCGAACGCGAGGCCGCCGCCCGCGAATGGAACGAGGCCGCCACCCGCCTGGGCCAGGCCCGGGCCCGAGCGGCGACCCAGCTGGGCGAGGCCGTCGCGGGACTGATGGGCGAGCTGGGCATGGGGGGCGGCATCTTCACCGTCGCCCTGGAGCCGCTCGACACCACGCGCCCCACACCGCAGGGCGTCGAGCGCTGCGAATTCCTGGTGTCGGCCAACCCCGGCCAGCCGCCGCGGGCGCTGCGCAAGGTCGCCTCGGGCGGCGAGCTGGCGCGAATCAGCCTGGCCATCGAGGTCGCGGCCCTGGGTTTCGACGCGGTGCCGACCATGGTGTTCGACGAGGTCGATACCGGCATCGGCGGCGCCGTGGCCGAGGTCGTGGGCCAGAAGCTGCGGGCCCTCGGCGCCGAACGCCAGGTGCTGTGCGTCACCCACCTGCCGCAGGTTGCGGCCCAGGGCCACCATCACTACCGGGTCAGCAAGGCGGTCGAGGCCGACGCCACCCACAGCCAGGTCGAACTGCTGTCGGAGAAATCCCGGGTCGAAGAACTCGCCCGCATGCTGGGCGGCGTCGAGATCACCAAGGAAGTGCGGGCCAACGCCCGCCAGCTGCTGTCGCGGGCCAGCGGGAAATAAGCGCGGGGCCTGGAGGGGCGCCGCAGGGACCCGGCGGTTGCGACCTTATTTCTTCTTTTTCGCGCGCACGTACAGGACCAGCGAGTGGTCCTCGATGTCGAAGCCGTGCTTGGCGGCGATCTCGTGCTGCAGGCGCTCGATCTCCGGGCTGGTGAATTCGATCACCTTGCCGGTGTCGACATCGACCATGTGGTCGTGGTGCTGGCCGTGGTCAAGTTCATACACCGCCTGGCCACCCTCGAAATTGTGCTTGAGCACGAGGCCGGCCGATTCGAACTGGGTGAGCACCCGGTACACCGTCGCCAGGCCGATGTCGTCGCCGTTCTCGAGCAGCTGGCGGTAGATGTCTTCGGCGGTCAGGTGCTTGCGGCCGGTGGACTCGAGCACGTCGAGGATGCGCATGCGCGGGTGCGTCACCTTCAGTCCGGCCTTGCGCAGGTCCTGGGATTCCATGTCGTCTCCTGAATGCCTTCCGTCGCCGGGCTTGGCCATGGCTGGCGTCGCCGGGCCGTAGTGTATCATCGGCCCCGGACAGTCCCGGATACCCACGCAATGCGCAAGGCTTTCACGCTCCTGCTCGCCACCACCCTGATCGCCGGCTGCGGCATCATTTACCGCCAGCCCGTGTTCCAGGGCAACCTGCTCGAGACCCGGAACGTGGAACAGCTGCAGGTGGGCCTGACCCGCGCCCAGGTGTTCAGCCTGCTCGGTTCGCCGCCGATCGCCGATCCGTTCAACCAGTCGCGCTGGGATTACGTCGCCACCGAACGTCGCCGTGTCGGCGACACCGAGGTCAAGAACCTCACCCTGTGGTTCGAAGGGGATTCGCTGGCGCGCTGGGAAGGTGAATATTTCCCCGAGGCCGACACCGAACTGGCCGCCGAGATGCGCCGCTTCGGCAACCTCGCCCGCGACAAGGACAAGCCGCGCCGTCCCCCCAGCGGCGGCTAAGCCTCGCGCGCCCGGCGCCGCCGGGCCTGCATCGGATCGATCAGCAGCGGCCGCAGCACTTCGACGCGGTCGCCGTCGCGCAGGACGTCTTCCAGGCCCGCCGTGCGGCCGAAGATCGCCAGGCAATCCGGGTCCACCTCGAGGCCCGGCACCTTCGCCGGCAAGTCGGCGGCCGCCAGCGCATCGGCCACGGTGGACCCTTCTGGCAATTCCACGGGCTGGCGCCAAGCCCGGCCCGGCCGTGCGCACACCACTTCGATGCGCATCGGCGTGCCGCCCATGTCAGGCCCGGTCGGCCTCGCGGCAGAAATCGTCGACCATGCGGTCGGCCAGGCCCTGGAAACCCACGGCCATCGCCGTGCCCAGCACCTTGCCAGCAACGTCGAAGTCCAGCGTAAGGCTGACCTTGCAGGCGTCCTCGGCCAGCGAGTGGAAGTGCCAGTGGCCGCTGAAGCGACGGAAGGGGCCTTCCTCCAGCTCCAGGTCGATGCGGGTGGGCGGCTCGAGCCGGTTGCGGGTGGTGAAGCTGGTGCGCAGGCCCGCGACCCGAAGATCGAGCTTTGCCAGCATATGGCTCTCCGAGGCCTCGAAGACCTCGGAGCCCTCGCACCAGGAGAACCGCGCCGCATAGGACGCGACGTCATTGACGAGGTCGTACATGCGCCGCGCCGAATGACGCACCAGGGCGTGCCGATGAATAGTTGTCATGGGCTCCTTGCCGCGCCCTCCCCCAGCCGGCCCGCGATGGGCGACAATGGCCGCCAAGGAAAGGACATGTCTAAGAAAAACAACGCCAAGAATACCGGAAGCGGCAAGGACAAGGCGGAAGCCAACAAGACTATCGCCCTCAACCGCAGCGCCCGGCACGAATACCACCTCGAGGCCCGCTTCGAGGCCGGCATCGCCCTGCAGGGCTGGGAGCTCAAGTCCATCCGGGCCGGCCGGATGAACATGGGCGATTCCTACGCGGTCGTGCGCAAGGGCGAAATCTTCCTGTTCGGCGCCCAGATCACGCCACTGAGCCAGGCCTCCACCCACGTCGTGGCCGACGACCGCCGCACCCGCAAGCTGCTGCTGCACCGGCACGAGATCGACAAGCTGGTCGGCAAGGTCGAACGCGACGGCTACACCCTGATTCCCACCGCCGTGTACTGGAAGGGCAACAAGGTGAAGCTGGAGCTGGCCCTGGCCAAGGGCAAGCAGAGCCACGACAAGCGGCAGGCCGCCAAGGACCGCGACTGGGCGCGCGACAAGCAGCGCGTCATGCGAAAGCACAACCGCGACGCCTGATCGCCACCCCTGACCCAATCCGGGCTGAACCCGCCTTCTTCTGCCCTTGTGGCGCCGCCCCCCCACCCCCATACTTGCCGGGTCGGTTGAACGAATCGATTTCCGCGTTTCCGGGGGTGTCCTGGCTTCGACGGGGGTTGCAAAGTCGACTGGCGCATGCCGAGGGGGTAGCTTTCCTCGTTAATCCAGCTGCAAACACATAGTTGCCAACGACGACAACTACGCTCTCGCCGCTTAAGGCGTAAGCCCCGAACCCACTTGTGTCCGTGCTCGTGGATGTAGGGTCATCATCACGGATCAGCGCCCGGCGGCGACCCGCCAACCGGGTGTCTATCTAGCGGGTGTGGACGGTGGTGTGCTTCGCACGTTGTGTTGCCACCGGACGAGAATCAACAACGGGCTAAGCATGTAGTGCCGGAGATGGCGTGCTCTCGGACGGGGGTTCAACTCCCCCCACCTCCACCAAACCCGCCAACGCCGCCCATCCGGGCGGCGTTGTCGTTTCTGGGGTCGAAATTCAGTCCGGCAGTTTCTGCAGCGACAGCGCGTTGGTGCAGTAGCGCAGGCCCGTGGGCGGCGGACCGTCGGGAAAGACGTGGCCCAGGTGGCCGCCGCAGGTGTTGCAGAGGATCTCGATCCGGACCATGCCGTGGCTGTCGTCGAGTTTGTAGGCGACGGCGGCGTCGGCCAACGGCGCGGTGAAGGACGGCCAGCCCGAACCGGACTCGAACTTGGTGCCCGCGTCGAAGAGCGGCGTGCCGCAGCAGGCGCAGCCGTAGCGGCCCGGCTCGAACAGGCCGCACATTTCGGAACTGAAGGGCCGCTCGGTGCCGGCCAGCCGGGTCACCTGGAATACGTCGGGCGCGAGTTCCGCGCGCCACTGGTCCTGCGACTTTTCGACGCGCGTGTCGGGCGCCGGGTTGCCCCGGGCCGCCCGCTCCATCACCAGGCGCCAGTCGTGCACCTTCAGGCGCCCGGCTCGTCGCCCAGGTAGCGGGCAACGCTTGCGCTGGCGGCATCCACCGCCGATTTGGCCGCCATCAGGCTGGCCTGGCCGTCGGTCATCGCCGCCTCGAGGGCTTCGATCTCCTCCCGGGCGCGGCGCACGGCCTCGATGGCCCGTTCTGCCGACTGCTTGTCCTGGTCCACCTGGCGCCGGGTTACCCGGCCGCGTGCCGCCTGCGACTCGGCGCGTGCCAGCCGCTCCTGGGCCTGGTCACGGGCGCGCTCGGCCCGGGTGAGGCTCTCCTGGGCCGCCTCGAGCTCGGCCTGGCAGGCCTGCACCTCCTGGCTGGCGACATCCACCGCGGCGGCAGCCTCGGCCAGCTGCGCTTCAACCGCGGCGCGGTCACCGCCGTCCTGCGCCCACGCCGTACCTGCCAGGGCAAACGCCACGGCCAGTCCCCAACCCCGTGCGGCGTGAAGCCGCGAGTGTTTCGTATCCAAGCGACACCTCCTGTTATCAGGCAGGCCGCCCCCTTCGGACCACGCCAACGGGCCGAGTCTAGCTTTTTTTGCTGCGGCTGCGACCCCCCGGGCCTCAGGAGACATAAATGGTCTGGATATTGGTGAACTCGTGCATGCCGTGCTCGGCCAGTTCGCGGCCGAAGCCCGAGGCCTTGGTGCCGCCGAAGGGCAGGCGCACGTCGGACTTGACCAGGGAGTTGACGAAACAGGCCCCGGCGTCTACCTGGCGGGCAAATCGCTCGCCGCCGTCGGCGTCGGTGGTCCAGACGCTGGCGCCGAGGCCATAGCGGGTGTCATTGGCCACGCGCAGCGCCTCGGCCTCGTCACCTACCCGCAGGATGGACGCCACGGGCCCGAACAGCTCCTCGTCCCAGGCCGGCATCCCGGGTTTGACGCCGTCCAGGATCGTCGCCGGGTAGTGGGTCTCGCCCTGCCCCGGCTGGCCACCCAGGAGGACACGCGCGCCCTTGGCGACGCTGTCCTGCACCTGCCGGTGCAGTTCGTCGCGAAGGTCGCCCCGGGCCATCGGCGCCAGCGTCGTGGCGTCGTCGTTGGGATCGCCGACGGCCAGCTCCGAAGCCGCGGCCGCGAACGCCTGCACGAAGCGATCGGCGATGCCCGGCGTGACGATGAAACGCTTGGCGGCGATGCAGGTCTGGCCGGCGTTGCCGAAGCGCGAGCGCACCGCCACCTTGACCGTCGCGTCCAGGTCGGCGTCGTCGAGCACGACGAAAGGGTCGGAGCCGCCCAGCTCGAGCACGCACTTCTTGAGGTGCTTGCCTGCCTGCGAAGCGACGGACCGCCCGGCGCGCTCGCTGCCGGTCAGCGTCACCGCCTTGACCCGCGGGTCGGCGATGACCTCGGCGGCCTGCTCGTTGTTGATGTGCAGCACCCCGAAGACACCCTCGGGAACGCCGGCCTCGGCCAGGACCTCGGCAATCGCGTCCGCGCAGCTGGGCACGTTGGTGGCGTGCTTGAGCAGCGCCACGTTGCCCACCATCAGGCTGGGCGCCAGGAAACGGAAGACCTGCCAGATGGGGAAGTTCCACGGCATGATCGCGAACACGCAGCCCAGGGGCACGTAACGCACGTAGCTGCGCGCGGCCTCGGTGGCGATGGCCTGCTCGGCCAGGTAGCCGGCGGCGTGCTGCGCGTAGTACTCGCAGGCGTCGGCACACTTGTCGACTTCGGCCAGGGCCTCCTTGTGCAGCTTGCCCATCTCCGCGGTCATGGTCAGGGCAAGGTCGCGGCGCGCGGCCTTCAGGCCGGCGCCCACCCGGCGCACGAGCACCGCCCGCTCGTTGATGTCGCGCCCGGACCAGGCCGGGAACGCGGCCTCGGCGGCCGCCAGGCGGGCCTCGATGGCGGACGCGTCCATCTTTGGAAATGGCCGGACTTCCCCGGTCCAGGGGTCACGATTGGCGTGGCTCATGGTTTCATCCCTTTTGCAGCGCCAGCTGCGCATCGCGCTGGCGTTTACGTTCCTCGCGGTGCATCACCCACCAGCCGATGATGGCGGCCACCGAGACCGCGGCGATCATCAGCGTGGCCAGGGCGTTGATCTTCGGACTCACGCCCAGGCGCACCGAGGAAAAAACCTTCATCGGCAAGGTCGTCGACGAAGGACCGGAGACGAAGCTGGCGATCACCAGGTCGTCCAGGCTCAGGGTAAACGCCAACAGCCAACCGGAGATGAGCGCCGGTGCAATGATCGGCAGGGTGATCACGAAGAACACCTTGAGCCGGTTGGCGCCCAGGTCCATCGCGGCCTCTTCGAGCGAGCGGTCCAGCTCCCCCAGGCGCGAGCTGATCACCACCGTGACGAAGGCCATGCAGAAGGTGACGTGGGCGATCCAGATCGTGAGCATGCCGCGCTGGCCGCCGATGCCGATCACGGGACCGATGGACACGAACAGCAGCAGGATCGACAGGCCGGTGATGACCTCGGGCATCACCAGCGGCGCGGTGATCAGGCCACCGAAGAGCGTCTTGCCCGGGAACTGCCGGAAGCGCGTCATCACCATCGCCGCCATCGTGCCCAGCACCACCGAGGCCCAGGCGGTCCAGAACGCCACCTGGATACTGACCCAGGCCGCATCCATCATCTGCTGGTCGGCGAAGAGCTCGCCGTACCACTTCACTGAAAAGCCCGACCACACCGTCACCAGCCGCGATTCGTTGAACGAGTAGACCATCAGGCTGAGGATGGGCGCGTACAGGAACACGAAGCCCAGCGCCAGCATGCCCTTGGTGAAGGCGGAATTGCGGCCAGCCTGGCTCATGACAGACGGGACTCCAGTTCCTTCGACTGGTAGCGGTGGAAGATGGTGATCGGCACGATCAGCAGCACCAGCATCACGATCGCCACCGCCGAGGCCACCGGCCAGTCGCGGTTGTTGAAGAACTCCTGCCACAGCACCCGGCCGATCATCAGCGTGTCCGGCCCACCCAGCATCTCGGGGATGACGAACTCACCCACCACCGGAATCAGCACCAGCATCGAACCGGCGATGATGCCGGCCTTGGACAGCGGCAGCGTGACCGTCAGGAAGGCTTTCCAGGGCGGCGCCCCCAGGTCGGTGGCCGCCTCGATCAGCCGGTGGTCGTGCTTGACCAGGTTGGCGTACAGCGGCAGCACCATGAACGGCAGGTAGGCATAGACGATCCCGATGTAGACCGCCACCGGCGTATGCAGGATCGCCAGCGGCTCGTCTATCAGCCCCAGGCCCATCAGCGCGTTGTTGAGCAGGCCGTTGTTCTTGAGGATGCCCACCCAGGCATAGATGCGGATCAGGAACGAGGTCCAGCTGGGCAGGATCACCAGCATCAGCGCCACGTTGCGCGTGGCCGGGTCCATGCGCGAGATGCCGTAGGCAATGGGGTAACCGACCAGCAGGCACAGCGCGGTGGAGATCGTGGCGATCTCCAGCGAGCTCAGGTAGGCCTTGACGTAGAGGCTGTCGCGGACGAGGAACAGGTAATTGGCCGTATTGATGCTCAGTGAAACCTTGTCGCCCGTCCATTCCACCAGGTCGGTATAGGGCGGCATCGCGATGACGGCGCTGGCGAAGCTGATCTTGAGCGCGATCGCGAAGGGCACGGCGAAAAACAGCAGCATCCACAGGTAGGGCACCGCGATCACCAGCCAGCGTGGGCCCGGCAGGCGCTTGCGGATCGAGCGCGGCAGGTTCTTCACGTGGTCAGCACCACCCCGGCCTGGTCGTCCCAGCTCAGCCACACCGGGTCGTTCCAGGTGAACTTCTCGCTCGCCCAGCGCTGGCTGTTGATCATGTTCGCCAGCAGCTTGGTGCCGCCCGGCAGGCGCACGTGGAACACCGAGTGGCTGCCGAAATAGGCGATGTCCTCGATGATGCCCTTCACCTTGTTGTGGGGCTGCGCGGGTTCGTCCTTGTCCACCTGGATCTTTTCCGGGCGGATCGCCAGCGCCACTTCCTGGCCTTCGAAGCCGGTGACGCCGTGGCCGACATAGGCCGGAAACTCCAGCGCCGGGCTGCCGATGGTGACGTAGTCGTTCTCGTCCTCGAGGATGCGGCCCTCGATCAGGTTCACCGAGCCGATGAACTCGGCGGTGAAGCGGCAGCTGGGCTGCTCGTAGATCTCGTCCGGGCTGCCGACCTGGCGGATCCAGCCCGCGTCCATCACCGCGATGCGGTGGGCCATCGTCATGGCCTCTTCCTGGTCATGGGTGACCATCACGCAGGTGACGCCCAGGCGTTCGACGATGTTCACCAGCTCGAGCTGCATCTGCGAGCGCAGCTTCTTGTCCAGCGCGCCCATGGGCTCATCGAGCAGCAGCAGTTTCGGGCCCTTGGCCAGCGAGCGCGCCAGCGCCACGCGCTGCTGCTGGCCGCCCGAGAGCTGGTGCGGCTTGCGCCGGGCGAACTTCTCCATCTGCACCAGCGACAGCATCTCGGCCACCTTGCGTGCGACCTCGGCCTTGGGCAGCCCGTCCTGGCGCAGGCCGAAGGCGACGTTCTGCTCCACGCTCATGTGCGGGAACAGGGCGTAGGACTGGAACATCATGTTGATCGGCCGCTCGTAGGGCGGCAGCGCCGTGATGTCCTGGCCGTCGAGCACGATGCGGCCCTTGGTCGGCTTCTCGAAGCCGGCCAGGCAGCGCAGCAGGGTGGACTTGCCGCAGCCCGAGGCGCCGAGCAGGGCGAATATCTCACCCTGCCGGATCCGCAGGCTGACGTCGTCGACGGCGACGAAGCCATCGAACTCCTTGCGCACCGATTCGATGCACAGGTAGCCCTCGGCCCCCAGCATGTCGTTCTTGGGGGCGCCAGCCAGGGCGCCGCTCGCCGTGCTTGCCATCGTGGCTTATTGCCCCGTCTTGAGGGTGGTCCAGTGCCGGTTGAACAGCCGGTCGACCTCGGGCGGGAGCACCGCCAGGGTGAACAGCTTGGCCTTGGTTTCTTCGCTGGGATAGATGCCCGGATCCTCGAGCACCGCCGCGTCCACCATCGGCAGTGCCGCGGTGTTCGCGCTGGCGTACATCACGTAGTTCTGGATGCCGGCCATCACCTCGGGACGCATCAGGTAGTCCAGGAACAGGTAGGCGTTGTCGACGTTCCTGGCGTCCTTGGGGATCGCCAGCATGTCGAACCACATCGGCGCGCCTTCCTTGGGAATCGAATAGGCGACTTCCACGCCCTTGCCGGCTTCCTCGGCGCGGGCCTGGGCCTGGATGATGTCGCCGGACCAGCCGACCGCGACGCAGATGTCGCCGTTGGCCAGGTCGTTGATGAACTGCGAGCTGTGGAAATAGGTGATGTGCGGTCGCAGCTGCTTCAGGCGATCGACGCCCTTCTGGATCACCGCCTCGTCGAAGCTGTTGGGGTCCTCGCCCAGGTACTGCAGCACCGGAGGGATGATCTCCGAGGGCGTGTCGAGGATGGCGACACCGCAGCCCTTGAGCTTGGCCAGGTTCTCCGGCTCGAAGACCAGGGCCCAGCTATCCACGGCGGCATCCTCGCCCAGCGCTTCCTTCACCTTCTGCACGTTGTAGCCGATGCCAGTGGTGCCCCAGAGGTAGGGAATCGAATGGGCATTGCCCGGGTCGTTGGTCGCCAGCAGGGCCATGAAGGCCGGGTCGAGATTGGAATAGTTCGGCAGCCGCGACTTGTCCAGTTCCTGGAACACGCCGGCCTGGACCTGGCGCGAGAGGAAGGTCAGCGAAGGCACCACGATGTCGTAGCCGGTATTGCCGGCCATCAGCTTGGCTTCAAGCACTTCGTTGGAGTCGAAGACGTCGTAGGTGACCTTGATGCCGGTTTCGGCCTCGAAACTGGCGATGGTGTCCTCACCGATGTAATCGGACCAGTTGTAGACGTTGAGTACCTTGTCATCGGCCGGTGCGGGCGAACTGCCGTCGGCGGTTTCTTCGGCGGGTCCCCGCCGCAGCCGGCAAGGGCGACACAAAGGAACAGGGCGGACATCCTGGCTTTCATCGGCACACTCCCCTCGGGGTGACTGAAGCGGTTGGACGGCGAATGCATCATAACCACAGCTCAGCCGGACGCCATGCCCAGCTCCCGGGCGGTCATGTCCAGGGCCTTCCAGGCCTTGTCGGCGAGTTCATCGACCTGGTCGCGGCTGATCACCAGCGGCGGCGAAAGCAGCATCGCATCGTTGGTGGCGCGCAGGATCAGCCTGTTCTGCAGGGCGAAGTCGCGGCACAGCTGCCCCACCCTGCCCCGGTCCGGGAAATAGCTCCGTGAAGGCTTGGACGGCACCAGCTCCAGGGCCCCCACCATGCCGACGAAGCGGGCCTCGCCGACCAGCGGGTGTTCGCCCAGCGCCTTCCACTTCTGTTCCAGGTAGGGGCCGGTGTCGCTGCGGCAGGTCTCGATAATGCGCTCTTCCTGCAGGATACGGATGTTCTCCAGCGCCACGGCCGCGCAGACCGGGTGGCCCGAGTAGGTGTAGCCATGCGCCAGCTCGCTGCCCTCCAGCACGCCGGCGACCCGGTCGCTGAACATCACCGCGCCCAGCGGGATGTAGCCGGAGGTGATGCCCTTGGCCAGGGTCATCACGTCGGGCCGGAAGTCGTAGGTCTGGGCGGCAAACCATTCGCCGGTGCGACCGAAGCCACAAATGACTTCGTCTGCCACCAGCAGCACGTCGTACTTTCGGCAGATGCGCTCGATTTCCCGCCAGTAGTTGCGCGGCGGGATGTAGACGCCGATCGCGCCCATTACCGGCTCGCCGATGAAGGCCGCCACGCGTTCAGGGCCCAGCTCCAGGATCTTGTCCTCAAGCCGCCTGGCGCAGTGCAGGCCGTAGGTCTCTTCGTCCATGTCGCCGCCGTCGCCGAACCAGTACGGCGGGTCGATGTGCACGATGTCCGGGATCGGCAGGCCGCCCTGCTTGTGCATGCCCTTCATGCCGCCGAGGCTGGCGCCGGCGACGGTGGAGCCGTGGTAGCCGTCGTGGCGGCCGATGAAGATGTTCTTGCGCGGCTGGTCCTGCACCGCCCAGAAGTGCCGCACCAGCCGCAGGATGGTGTCGTTGGCTTCGGAACCGGAATTGGTGAAGAAGGCGTGGTTGAGGTCGTGCGGCGTGAGCTCGGCCAGCTTCGCCGACAGCCGCACCGTCGGCTCGGTGGTGCACTGGAAGAAGCTGTTGTAATAGGCCAGCTCGGTCATCTGCCGCGACGCCACCTCGCCCAGCTCCTTGCGACCGTAGCCGATGTTCACGCACCACAGGCCGGCGAAGGCGTCGAGCAGCTTGTTGCCCTCCGCATCCCAGACATAGCAGCCCTCGCCGCGGGTGAGGATGCGGGTGCCGCGTTTGGCCAGGGCGGCGTTGTCGTTGAACGGGTGCAGGTGGTGGGCGGCGTCCAGGCGCTGCAGGGTGGCGGTGTCGATTCCGGGCATGGCGGGTCCTTGGTTCAGACGTTGAGCAGCAGGAACTCACGCTCCCAGCTGCTGATCACGCGCAGGTAGGTCTGGTGTTCCTTGTCCTTGACGGCCGTGTAGGCACGCACGAAACGTTCGCCCAGCAGCTCGCGCAGGGGCTTGCAGGCGCGCAGCTGCGCTATGGCGTCCTCCAGGGATCGCGGGAGGTCGTAACCCTTTGCATGGGCGCTGCCCGCCAGCGGCTCGGTGGGCTGGAGCTTTTCCTTGATGCCCAGGTAACCGCAGGCCAGGGTCGCGGCCAGGGCCAGGTAGGGATTGACGTCGGAACCGGCGAAGCGGCTTTCGACGCGGGCGTTTTCCGGCGTATCGAGCGGCACGCGCAGGCCGCAGGTGCGGTTGTCGTAGCCCCACTGCACGTTCTTTGGCGAGACCTCGCCGAAAGCCAGGCGCCGGTAGGAGTTCACGTTCGGCCCGAAGAAGGCCATCGCCGCCGGCACGTATTTCTGCAGGCCGCCCATGTAGTTCAGGAAGACCTCGGTGTGGGCGCCGGACTTGCCGGTCGAGAAGACGTTCTTGCCGGTCTTGAGGCTGTGCAGGCTCTGGTGGATGTGCATCGAGCTGCCGGGCTCGTTCTCCATCGGCTTGGCCAGGAAGGTGGCGTAGACACCGTGGCGCATCGCGGCCTCGCGCATCGTGCGCTTGAACAGGAACACCTGGTCGGCGCGCGAGAGCGGATCGGCGTGCACGAAGTTCACTTCAAGCTGGGCGGCGCCGGATTCGTGCACCAGCGTGTCCACGTCCAGGTCCATCGCCTCGCAGTAGTCGTACATCAGGTCCAGCACCGGGTCGAACTCGTTCACCGCATCGATCGAGTACGACTGCCGGGCCGTTTCCGGGCGGCCGTTCCGGCCTGCGGGCGGCAGCAGCGGGAAGTCGGGG
>CAXAYM010000002.1:0-28404 GCA_963973175.1 uncultured Arenimonas sp. | reverse complement strand
GAAGAACATCAAGACTCCAGGGAATGCGGGAGGGGCGGGCCGTCGCTGCCGGCCAGCCAGGCATGGGCGTCGGGCAGCGGCGAATCACCGCGGCGGCCCAGCGAGAGGAAATCAAAAAGGCTGGCGTCGGCCAGCTGCGAGGGCCGCACGTCGGCGAGGGCGCGGGCGATGGTTTCGATGCGGCCGGGGCTTTCCTTTTCCCAGGCGGCCAGCATGCGGCCCACCTGCTTGCGCTGGAGGTTCTCCTGCGAGCCGCACAGCGTGCATGGGATGATCGGGAACTGCTTCCAGTCGGCGTAGGCGACGAGGTCGGCTTCGCGGCAGGTCGCCAACGGACGGATCACCACGTGCTCACCGTCGTCGCTGCGCAGCTTGGGCGGCATGGTCGCGAGCTTGGCGTGGAAGAACAGGTTCATGAAGAAGGTCGCCACCAGGTCGTCGCGATGGTGGCCGAGCGCGATCTTCGTGAAGCCCTGCTCCCTGGCGTGGCGGTACAGCGCGCCGCGGCGCAGGCGCGAGCACATCGAACACATCGTCTTGCCCTCGGGCACCACGCGTTTGACCACCGAATAGGTGTCCTGCTCGAGGATGGTGAAGGGCACGCCGATCGACCGCAGGTAGTCGGGCAGCACGTGCTCAGGGAAGCCCGGCTGCTTCTGGTCGAGGTTCACCGCCACCAGCTCGAAGCGCACCGGCGCCTTCTGCTGCAGCTGCAGCAGGATGTCGAGCATGGCGTAGCTGTCCTTGCCGCCGGACAGGCAGACCATCACCTTGTCGCCGTCCTCGACCATCCCGTAATCGGCGATGGCCTGGCCGACCTGGCGGCGCAGGCGCTTGGCCAGCTTGGCGCGCTCGTGCGCCTGCTTGCGGGGGTCGGGGTCGTGAAGCGGGAGGGTCATTGCAGCATGCGGTGGGAAGCGGCCGGCCATTTTACGCCTTCCGCTCCTGAAGGAGGCTGGCGGGAGTAAGATTTCCCTGAAACCGGGAGAGTGCATGGCTACGGAAGATCCCGCGAAGATCACGGCGCAGCTGGTCGAGCTGCGGGTCGAACACCGCGACCTCGACGAGGCGATCGCGCGCCTGGCGGCCGACCGCGAGGCCGACGAGCTCACGCTCAAGCGGCTCAAGAAGCGCAAGCTGCGCATCAAGGACATGATCACCGCGCTCGAGAGCCGGCTGATCCCCGACCTCGACGCCTGAGTTTTCCCGTCGGTTCAGCGACGCCGGCCTCAGGCCGGCGTCTGCTCGTCGCCGCGTGACTTCGCCACCTTGCTGACCGCCTCGGGCGAGAGCTTGGCGATGGTGTGGCGCAGGTCGCGGCCCAGCACCACCTTGGCGTCCTTCTCCCAGGCCATCAGCGGCTCGTCGAAATCGAGCTTGCCGTTGTCGGCGATCCAGACCAGCTTCATCTCCCGCAGCTTCTGGATGAAGCCGCGGAACAGGGTCTTGTCGAAGAACTCCGGCGCCGCCGGCGCGTAGAGCAGGCTCAGGCGCTGCGCGGTGAGCTGGCACAGGGTTTCGAGCTCGCCCGAGCTGAGCGTGCGCGGGCCGTTCTTGACCAGCGTGGTGATGGCGATGAAGTAGCGCTCGAAGGCCTGCTGCAGGCTGTGGGCCACCGCGCGCAGGCGGAAGACCTCGTCGGTCTGGCCGGGGCCGCGCGACAGGTAGCCACCGTCGTCCTCGCTGGCCATCGACAGCAGGCCCTCGGCGACGAACAGGTCCACCGTCGCGTCCAGGCGTTCGACGAAACCGTCGGCGTCCCAGGGCAGGAACAGCTCTTCCTGCACGAAGGGATAGATCGTGCGGCCCAGCCGCAGCAGGCCCGAGCGGCTCATGCGCCGGTTGTTCTGGAAGCACAGCGCCACCCAGGAGGCCGCCGCGAACAGGTGCAGCACGTTGTTGCGGAAATAACTCTGCAGCACCGCGGTCTCGCCCTCGACGCTGAGCACGGCGCCCAGCGGGTGGTCGGTGCGGGTCAACACGCCGATCTGCTCGCCGTAGGCAACGATGGCCGCCGGGTCGAGTTCGGTGACGGTGACGCGGTCGGAATACGGCAGCGCCGCCAGCAGCTTCTTGTACAGGCCCAGCTGCGCCAGCAGGTCGGCTTCGGACATCGCGTGCTTGGGCGTGGCCAGCAGCGCCAGCGCCAGCAGGTTCACCGGGTTCACGTCGGCGGCGCGGTTGATGTTGACCTGGATGCGGTTGGCGATGTCCTCGACCGCGGTGTTGAGCCAGGCCGGCTTTTCGTCGGGGTTGGCGCTGTTGCGCTCGCGCCAGTCCGGCGCGTGTTCGGCCAGCACCTTGTCCAGGAAGATCGGTTCGCCGAAGTTCACCGCCACCTTGCCGTAGTGCTGGCGAAGGATGCCGGCGGCCGCCTTGATCAGGGCCCAGATGGTTTCCTTCTCCTTGGGCTGGCCGGTCAGTTCGTCGAGGTAACTCTTGCCCTCGATCAGCTTCTCGTAGCCGATGTAGACCGGCTGGAACACCACCGGGCGCCGCGGCGCGCGCAGGAAGGCCTTGAGCGTCATCACGATCATGCCGCCCTTGGGCGGCAGCAGCCGGCCCGTGCGCGAACGGCCGCCTTCGATGAAGTACTCCAGCGAAAAGCCTTCCGATACCAGCTGGGCCACGTATTCGCCCAGCACCGCAGCGTACAGCGCGTTGCCCTTGATCGAGCGGCGGATGAAGAAGGCGCCGCCGCGGCGCAGGATCGGGCCCAGCACCGGCATGTTGAGGTTCACGCCGGCGACGATGTGCGGCGGCACGATGCCGCGGCTGTAGAGCAGGTAGCTCAGCAGCAGGTAGTCCATGTGGCTGCGGTGGCAGGGCACGTAGATCACCTCGTGCCCGGGTGCGACCTGCTTGAGCGTGTCGATGTGGTGGACGTTGAGCCCGTCGTAGATGCGGTTCCAGAAACCGGTGAGCGCGAACGAGGCCGAACGCACCACCGGGTTGGAATAGTCGGCGGCGATTTCCCAGGCGAACCCGTGCGCCTTCTTCCAGGCGTCGAGGTATTCCGTGCCGTCGCGACGGGCCTGGTCGGTGATCGCCTTGCGCACCGGCTCGGCGTCCAGCACGCGGTCGACCAGCAGGCGGCGCGTCGACAGGTCCGGGCCGATCACCGCGGTCTTGATGCGCCGGAAGTGCGCGCGCAGCACCCGGCTGACCTTGCGCACCTGGCGCTCGTGCGGCATGTCGTCGCCGAGGATCTCCCACACGCGCACGCCCGGCGAGAATTGCACCACCGTGTCGCGGCCGTTGAGCAGGATCGCCAGCAGCCGGCGGAAGCGGCCCACCAGCGCCCAGTTTTCCGAGAACAGCACCGAGAACCAGCCCGACTGCCGCGCCGGCGCGCGGCCGACGAAGATCGAGACCGGCACCAGCTGCACGTCCTGGTCGGGGTAGAGGCGGTGCGCCATCAGCAGGCGCGAGAGGGCGTCGGAATGGCTGCGGTTGCGTGGCCGGCCGAAGATGCCGGCACGGCGGCGCGACAGCGCCACGTAGGCACGCTTGCGGCCCAGCGGGTCACCCGGCAGGGCGGCCAGCGGCGAAGGCAGGCCGGCCTCGCGGCAGGCGCGGTCCAGGATCAGGGTGTTCGACAGCCCGTAGTTTTCGATGACGTAGCAGATCGGCCGGTCGAGGTCGAAGGGCGGCTCGGCGGGCTCGCGCTTGATCTCGATCCAGGGCTTGAGCAGCGCTTCCATGAAGCGCGCCCAGATCGGCGGTTTGCCGGGCGGACGAGGGGGCTGGCCCGGCGAGGGCGTGTTGACGGCTTCCATGCGTGCGGGCTCAGTCGGCGCTGCCGGCGCCCGTGGTGGCGGCGTCCGCTTCGGGGGCGGGCTGGCCGGCCAGGTCGGCATCGGCTCCGGCGTCCTGGGCGGCTTCGGCCAGGTCGGCTTCGGCCTGGCGGATGGCGTCGGCGCTGTACCAGCCTTCGCCGACGCGCTGCATGTCCATCTCGAAGCTGACGACATCGCCGAGCAGGGGGTAGGTGACCTTGACGCGGGCCCGGTCGCCTTCGCGGGACAGCAGCTCGGCCTCGACGCCGTCGAGCGAGGCATCCAGGTCCATGTCGTAGGCCTTGGCGGCCTGCTTGAAGCCGGCCAGCGCGATGCCGCCCTTTTCCATCGCCGGCATCATTTCCAGGGCGCGGGCGTCCTCGAGCGTGGGCAGGTCCAGTTCGCGGGCGGTGGCGCTGAGCGCGCGGATCGCCTCGCGGGCGCGCTCGCGGTCGGTGAACAGTGAAGGCTGGGCCCAGGCCAGCACCGCGGCCACCAGTTCCTGGCCATGCGACTTGTCGGCGTCGCTGAGCTCGGTGTTGGCCTCGATGGCGGCGTTGAGGAAGATGCCGGCGGTGGCCTGCATCAGCGGCCACTGGCCGGCGATCTCGGACTCGAACTCGGCCAGCTTGGGCTCGATGTCGCGCATCAGGGCCTGTTCGGCGTCCGGGGCCATCAGCCGGGCCATGGTCTCGGCGTATTCGCGGGCCTCTTCCGGGTCGGCAGGCTCAGCCTCGGCCAGGCGCTGGTTCCACAGGGCCTCGGAGCGCGCGTGCAGCTCCGGCGGCAGGCTCAGCCGGGACCAGCGCACCAGGTCGTTGTCGCGCAGGGCCTGGGCCTGGGCTTCGATCGCCGCGACCGGGCTGCCGGGCACGGTGGAGGCCTCTTCGGCGGGCGGATCCCGGCGGCAGGCGACCAGGGCGAGCGCGACCAGCAGCAGGGCCGCCAGGGCCCGGATGTTCGGGAATCGGATCATGCGGCTTGGGTACCGTGGGATTGGCGGCCGAATCTACCAGATCGGGTGTTCAGGACCCGTTTTCCGCCGCCTCGACGGCCTGGCGCACCTGGACCTGGATCTGTTCGGCCGCGGCCACCGGGTCGGCGGCGTTCCGGATGGGGCGGCCGACCACGATGTAGTCGGCGCCGGCGGCAAAGGCCGTGGCCACGTCCACCGTGCGCTTCTGGTCGTCGCCGGCAGGGCCGGCGGGCCGGATCCCGGGGCAGACCACGAGGAAGCCTGGCCCGGCGGCCTGGCGGATCGCGCCGGCTTCCTGGCCAGAAGCGATGACGCCGTCGCAGCCGGCCGCCTTCGCGGCCAGGGCGCGTTCGACGACGACCTCCGAGGGCTCACGATCGATGCCCATTTGCCGAAGATCGCTGCGGTCCATCGACGTGAGCACGGTCACCGCCAGGAGCCGAATGTCGCCCTTCTCCTGCGAAGCGGCCTGCATCATGGCGCCATGTTGCCCGTGGATGGTGCACAGGGAAACCGGATAGCGGCGCAGTCCGCGGATGGTGGCCGCAACGGTGGCCGGCACGTCGTGGAACTTCAGGTCCACGAACACCTGCTTGCCCCGGCCGGCCAGGTCCTCGAGCACCCGGAAATAGTCGCCGCTGGTCAGCAGCTCCATGCCGATCTTGTAGAAGCCCACCGAATCGCCCAGGCGGTCCACCCAGGCGCTGGCCTCGGCGGCCGTGGGCACGTCGAGGGCGAAGATGAGGCGATCGCGGACGGGAATCATGGGCTTACTCGGCGTACTGCAGGGCGTCGAGCTTCATCTGCCGGCGTTCGGCTTCCGGCAGCTCCCAGGCGTTGTTGAACAGGGCCGGCTCCCAGCTGCCGTAGGTCGGGTTGGGCAGCACGAACCAGCGCTCGCCGAACCAGGCCAGGTAAGGCTGCAGGGCCTGCTTGCGGCCGGCGGGGGTGTTGGCCTCGATGGTGACCATGTCGCCGATTTGGTCGCCGAACTGCATCAGCACGCGGTGGCTGCGGCCGACGTGCTGGCGGCGGCAGCCCTTCTCCGAGCCGTGCTGTTCGCAGCCCTCGACGAAAAAGCCCAGGCCCAGGAACTGGGCGTCGGATTCGATCGGGAAGCCGACGGCCTTGAGGTTGGCGATGGTGGCGTCGTTGAGGTGGGCGGCGCGGTTGGAGACGTAGAAGATGGTGATGCCGCGTTCGGCCGCGGCCTGGGCGAACTCCAGCGAGCCCGGCACCGGCCGGGCCTTTTCCTCGCGCACCCAGCCATCCCAGGTGACCTCGTTGTAGCTGCCGCCGTCGCGCACCAGGCGCGCCTGGTAGGGCGAGTTGTCGAGCACGGTTTCGTCGATGTCGACGATGACCGCCGGGGGCAGGCCCTCGGGCGGGTTGGCGCGTTCGGAGGGCACGAGGGCGTCCCAGCCGGGGGTCGCCAAGGCGCGGTCGAGCTCCTTGCCGGCGGCCAGGAAGGTCTGCAGCGCGAGCAGCTGGTATTCCTCGGCGGTCTGCACCCAGGCGACGGCGTTCATGTTGTCGTTGGCGGCTGGTCCGGCGGCGACCGGGGCCGGTTCCGGCGCCGGGGTTTCGACCGGCGCGCGGATGGGCGCGCTCTGGCAGGCGGCCAGGGCCAGCACGAGGGCGGACAGCGACAGGGTGCGCAACGGGGTCATCGACGGTTTCCTTTCTCCAAGGCCGCCGATTCTACCCGGCGCCCAAGACACAAAAATGGGGTCAGAGAACATTAACGTTTAAAACTTTGTTTGAAACGTTAATGTTCTCTGACCCCATTCTTTCAGTCGTTGAAGAGGGCGGCGATGGCGTCCATGTGGGCGCGGCCGCGCTGTTTCTTTTCGGCGGTTTCGCGTTCGGGGTCGGTGCCGTCGCGCAGCAGGTCGCCTGCGGGCAGTTCGTCGAGGAAGCGGCTGGGCAGGAGGTGTTCGAGCGCGCCCCAGCGTTTGATCTCGGCGCTGTGTGACAGGTACAGGCGCTCCTTGGCGCGGGTGATGCCGACGTACATCAGCCGGCGTTCTTCCTCGAGCCCGCCTTCTTCGACGCTGGCTTCGTGCGGCAGGTTGCCGTCTTCGCAGCCGACCACGAAAACGGCGCGGAACTCCAGGCCCTTGGCCGCGTGCAGGCTCATCAGGCGCACGGCGTTGCCGGGTTCGCCGCGGTCGGCGTTCGACAGCAGGGCCAGCTGCGCGGCCAGTTCGCCCGGGCCGCCGCCGCGCGCGCCTTCGAACCATGAGGCCAGCTCGTCGAGGTTGGCCTTGCGGCGCAGGAAGCCGGCCTCGTCCTTGCACTGGCTGCGCACCATGCCCAGCAGGCCGCTGCGTTCGGCCAGCACCGGCACCAGTTCGGCCGGGGTCAGGCGCTGGGCGTCGTCGCGCAGCGATTCGACGATGCGGGTGAATTCGTCCAGGCCGGCCGCGGCGCGCGGCGTCAGCTGCTTCAGGAAGCCAATCTGCCCGGCCGCCCGCGACAGGGGCATGTTCGCCGTCTGCGCCATGGCCGCCAGTTTTTCCAGCGTCGTGGCGCCGACCTCGCGCTTTGGCGCGGCGATCGCGCGCAGGAAGGCGGTGTCGTCGTCGGGATTGGCCAGCACGCGCAGCCAGCTCAGCAGGTCCTTTACCTCGGCGCGATCCAGGAAGGCGGTGCCGCCGGTCAGGTGGTAGGGAATGCGCAGCAGCTGCAGCGCCTTTTCCAGCGGCCGCGACTGGTGGTTGCCGCGGAACAGGATGGCGAACTCACCCCAGGGGATTTCCTTGGCCTGCTTGAGGTAGTGGATCTCCGCGGCGATGCGTTCGGCCTCGTGTTCGGAATTGCGGCACTGCCAGACCCGCACCGGCTCGCCGTCGCCATGCTGGCTCCAGAGCTGCTTGAGGTGCTTGTGCGGGTTCTTTTCGATCAGGGTGTTGGCGCAGCGCAGGATGCGGCCCGAGCAGCGGTAGTTCTGCTCGAGTTTGATCACCTTCAGCGCCGGGTAGTCCTGGGCCAGCAGCTCCAGGTTCTCCGGCTGGGCGCCGCGCCAGGCGTAGATGGACTGGTCGTCGTCGCCGACGCAGGTCATGTTGCCCTTGGGGCCGGCCAGCTGTTTGAGCAGCCGGTACTGGGCGCCGTTGGTGTCCTGGCATTCGTCCACCAGCAGGTAACGAATGCGTTCGCGCCAGCCGGCGGCCAGCTCGGGCTCGGCCTCGAGAAGCTGCAGCGGCAGCCGGATCAGGTCGTCGAAGTCCACCGCGTTGAAGGCCTGAAGGCGCGCCTGGTAGCGCGCGTACAGGGCGGCGGCCTCGCGCTCGCGCACGCTGCGCGCGGCCTCGGCGGCCTGTTCGGGCGTGAGCGCATTGTTCTTGGCGGCGCTGACCAGGTTCTGCAGCGCGTACAGCGCGTCGTTCTTCAGTCCCTGCGGCGAGAGATCCTTGATGATCGACATCTGGTCGTCGGCATCGAAGATCGAAAAGCCGCGACGCAGGCCGGCGCGCTCGTGTTCGATCTGCAGGAAACGAAGGCCCAGGGAGTGGAAGGTGGTGACCGTCAGCCCCTCCGCCGCGTCGCCCTTGATGCGCTTGGCGACGCGCTCGCGCATTTCCCGCGCAGCCTTGTTGGTGAAGGTGATCGCCGCGATGTGCCGCGCCTCGCGCTGGCCGCTGGCGATCAGGTGGGCGATCTTTTCGGTGATCACGCGGGTCTTGCCGCTGCCGGCGCCGGCCAGCACCAGCAGCGGGCCGGCCGTGTAGGCGACCGCTTCTTTCTGGGGGGGGTTGAGGTCGTGCATGAGGCCGCCGATTGTACCGGGCCGGCGGGGACAATCCGCGCCATGCTGCAGGTCACACCCACCCTCGCCATCCCCGACGACGAACTGGTCGAGCGTTTCGTGCGCTCCGGCGGGCCGGGCGGGCAGAACGTGAACAAGGTCTCGACCGCCGTCGAGCTGCGTTTCGACGTGGCCAACTCCCCGTCCCTGCCCGAGGCCGTGCGCGCGCGCCTGCTGGCCCGCCGCGACCGGCGGATCACGGCCGAAGGCGTGCTGGTGCTGAGCGCCCAGCGTTTTCGCACCCAGGACCGCAACCGGGAGGATGCCCGGGCACGGCTGGCCGCCCTGGTCGCCGCCGCCACGGTGGCCCCGAAGAAGCGCATCGCCACCAAGCCGACCAAGGGTTCGAAGGAGCGCCGCCTGGGCGCCAAGCGCGAACGCGCCACGGTCAAGCGCCAGCGCAGCGTGTCGCGCTGGGAGCGCGAATGACGCGCATCCCCGAACTGCCCCCCCATGCCCCGCGCAGCGGCGGCCGCGTCAGCCGCTGGTTCGGGCGTTGCCTGCTGCGCCTGGGCGGCTGGACGATCGAGGGTGATTTCCCGGCCGATCCGCGCCTGGTGGTGATCGCCGCGCCGCATTCTTCGGGCTGGGATGCCTATTGGGGCCTGGCCGCCAAACTGGCGATGGGCGTGGACATCACCTTCATCGCCAAGGCCGAGCTTTTCCGCGGGCCGCTGGGCTGGCTGCTGCGCAAGCTCGGCGGCGTGCCGGTGGACCGCAGTGCGCCGGGTGGGCTGGTTGACCAGACCGTCGAACAGATCCGCGGGGCACAGCGCATGTACTTCGTGCTGGCCCCGGAAGGCACCCGCAAACGCGTCGAGCAGTGGAAGACCGGCTTCTGGAAGATCGCCACGCGCGCGCAGGTGCCGGTGTTCTGCGCCTGGTTCCATTACCCCACGCGTACGATCGGCCTGGGCCCGCGGGTCGAGCTCACCGGCGACATGGCGGCCGACATGGCCCGCATCCGCGAAATCTATCGCCCGCACATCGGCAAGAACCGCGACACGCTGTAGCCCCGGGATCAAGACCCAGGCCCACGTGGGAGGCGCTTGAGTGCCGATGGCTGCCTTGGGCGAACCAGGAGGGGTGGTTAGACTGCCCCGATGGATTTCATCTACAGCGCCTACGACCAGCTCACCGCCCACCCCTGGCTGCACTCGGCCACCATCGGCCTGGCCTTGCTGCTGCTGGCCTGGCTGGCCGACCAGCTGACCCAGCGCATCCTGCTGCGCATCCTGGTGCGCCTGGTGGAAGCCTCGCCGGTGAAGTGGGACGACGCGCTGCTCTCGCGGGGCGTCATTGCCCGCCTGGCCCACGCGGTGCCCGCGATCGTCATCTACCTCGGCGTGCCGCTGGTGCCGAACCTGCCCGAGGGCGCGGTGCTGGTGGTGCGCAACGTCGCCGCCGCCTACGTGGTGCTGACCGCCGCGCAGGCGCTGAGCGCCTTCCTGGCCAGCCTGCAGGACATCTACGAAGCCCAGGACCCGGAGCGTGCGCGCAGCCGGCCGATCAAGGGTTATCTGCAGGTCGCCAAGATCATCCTGTTCGTGCTCGCGGCGGTGCTGATCATCGCCGTGCTGGTGGACAAGTCGCCGCTGCTGCTGCTGTCCGGCTTCGGTGCCATGACGGCGGTGCTGATGCTGGTGTTCAAGGACACCATCCTCTCGCTGGTCGCCAGCGTGCAGATCCAGTCCAACGACATGGTGCGGGTCGGCGACTGGATTGAGATGCCCAAGTACGGCGCCGACGGTGATGTCATCGACGTCGCGCTGCACACGGTGAAGGTGCAGAACTGGGACAAGACCATCACCACCATCCCCACGCACACGCTGATCGCCGACAGTTTCAAGAACTGGCGCGGCATGAGCGAATCCGGCGGCCGCCGCATCAAGCGCGCGCTGCCGATCGACCAGGGCACGGTGCGCTACCTCAGCGACGAGGAGCGGCAGGCCCTCTCGCGTTTCGTGCTGCTCGAGCCCTACCTGGACCGCAAGGCCTCGGAGCTGGCCGAATGGAACGCGCAGCGCCAGGGCAAGGCGCCGGTGAACCTGCGCCGGCTCACCAACCTGGGCACCTTCCGCGCCTATGCGCGCGCCTACCTGCAGGCGCACAAGGGCATCCGCGACGACATGACCCTGCTGGTGCGCCAGCTCGACCCGGGCCCGCAGGGCCTGCCGATCGAGATCTACTGCTTCACCGCCACCACGGCCTGGAACGACTACGAAGACATCCAGTCCGATATCTTCGACCACCTGCTGGCGATCCTGCCGGAGTTCGGGCTGCGCGCCTTCCAGGCGCCGTCGGGCGGCGACGTGGCTGCCGCCGCGCAGGCACTGGGCGCTCAGCGTTCGGAATGACCTGAGTCGAAGTAGTCGCGGCGCTGGAACAGGCCGGGTTTGACCAGGTCGACGAAGTCCCGCGCCTGGGGGCTCAGGTATTTGCCCTTGCGCATCACCACGCCGTAGCTGCGCGGCGGGAAATAGTCGGCCAGGCTGCGCGCCACCAGCCGCTGCTTGTCGGCGTCGGTCAGGCAGATCGCGGTGACGATGCTGATGCCCAGGCCCATGGCCACGTACTGCTTGATCACCTCCCAGCCGCCCACCTCCAGCGCCACGGTGTAGGGCACGCGCTGCTGCTGGAACACCAGGTCGACCAGCCGGTAGGTGGTGAGGCGCCGCGGCGGCAGGATCAGGCCGTAGGGCGACAGGTCCTCGAGCCGGAGGTCGGGTTTTTCCGCCAGCGGATGGCCGGGCGGGCAGATCAGCATCGGGTCGAAGGAATAGACCGGCTCGTAGGCCAGGTCGGTGGGCACGTCCAGCATCGAGCCCACGGCCAGGTCGACGCCGTCCGAACGCAGCAGGCCCAGGCCGTCCTGGCCGGTGACGTTGTGCAGCACCAGCTGCACCTCGGGATGCTGCTCGCGAAAGGCCTGCACCAGGGTCGGCAGCAGGTAGAGGATGGTCGAACTGCCGGCCGCCACATGCAGCTCGCCGGCCTTCAAGCCCTTGATGCGGCTGCGGAACTCGGCCTCCAGGCCGTCCAGGCCCTCGACCAGGGGCCGGGCCAGGTCGTACAGCAGCTGGCCCTCGCGGGTCAGGCTGAAACGCCGGCCGATGCGCTCGAACAGCGGTGTCCCCAATTCCCGCTCCAGGGCCTGCACCTGCAGGGTTACCGCCGGCTGGCTGAGGAACAGGGCCTCGGCCGCCCGGGTCACCGAGCCCAGTCGGGCGACCTGGCAAAAGGCCCGGACAGGCTTGAGACGGTCGCCCTTGTAGTAAAAACGGGGCTTTCGCTCGGCCATAAGTGACTGTTTCCAGTTCTGTATAAGCCTAGCTTATAACAAGTATCAAAACATTTGTTTTGTCAAAGCCTGCTTCCGGGCCCTAGGGTCGAGGCCAGTCCCGAATCCGGAGAGTCCCCATGGCAGGCGACGCGGCACGCACCCTTTCCCCCCTGGTCCTGGCCGGCCCGCGCCTGGCGGGCCAGGAAGACCTGCTGGGCCAGGCCGCCCTGGATTTCCTGGTCGAGCTGCACCGGACCTTCGAGCCCCGCCGCCAGGAACGCCTGGCGGCCCGCCGCAAGCGCCAGGAGGCCTTCGACGCCGGCGAACTGCCGGACTTCCGCGCCGACACCCGTGCGATCCGCGAGGGCGACTGGACCGTGGCCCCGGCCCCGGCCGCGCTGCTCGACCGCCGCGTCGAGATCACCGGGCCGGTCGAGCCGAAGATGGTGATCAACGCCCTGAACTCGGGCGCCAGCTGCTACATGGCCGACTTCGAGGATTCCACCAGCCCGACCTGGGAAAACCTGCTCGTCGGCCAGCGCGCCCTGCGCAAGGCCACCAGCGGCACCCTGGACTGGATGGCGCCGGACGGCAGCAAGCACTACGTGCTGGACCCCAATTCCACCACCACCCTGATCGTCCGCCCGCGCGGCTGGCACCTCGACGAGAAGCACGTGCTGGTGGACGGCGAGCGCCTGTCGGCCAGCCTGTTCGACCTCGGCCTGTTCGCCTTCCACAACGCCACCGTGCTGCAGGCCCGCGACCGCGGCCCCTACTTCTACCTGCCCAAGCTCGAGTGCATGGAAGAAGCGGCGCTCTGGGAAGACGTCCTGGCCTGGATCGAAGCGCGCCTGCGCCTGCCGGCCGGCTGCATGAAGGTCACCGTGCTGATCGAAACCCTGCCGGCCGCCTTCGAGATGCACGAGATCCTGCACGCGCTGCGCAGCCGCATCGTCGGCCTGAACTGCGGGCGCTGGGACTACATCTTCAGTTACCTCAAGGTCTTCCGCCGGCACCGCGACCGCGTGCTGCCCGAGCGCGGCCAGGTCGGCATGACCCAGCCCTTCCTCAAGGCCTACTCGGAACTGCTGGTGCAGACCTGCCACCGCCGCGGCGCCCACGCCATGGGCGGCATGGCGGCGCAGATCCCGATTGCCGGCGACCCGATCGCCAACGAGGAAGCCATCGCCCGCGTGCGCGCCGACAAGCAGCGCGAGGTGGACGCCGGGCACGATGGCACCTGGGTCGCGCACCCGGCGCTGATCAAGGTGGCGCGCGAAATCTTCGACGCCGGCATGCCCGGTCCGCACCAGCGCGACAAGCGACGCGAGGACGTGCAGGTGGATCGCGATGCGCTGATCCGCCCCAGCATCGGCACCATCACCCGCAAGGGCTTCGACAACAACGTCGAGGTCTGCGTGCGCTACCTCGCCGCCTGGCTCGACGGCAACGGCTGCGTGCCGATCCACTGGCTGATGGAAGACGCCGCCACCGCCGAGATCGGCCGCGCCCAGCTCTGGCAGTGGCTGCACAACAAGCACCTGCACCTGGACGACGGCACGCCGGTGGACTTCTCGCTGTTCGACCGCGCGCTGCTGGCGCTGCCTTCGAAGCTCGCCGACCGGATGAAGCTGCCCGGCGGTTCGAAGATCAATGAAGCCATCGCGCTGCTCGACGAACTCACGCATGCCGACGAGCTGGTCGAGTTCCTGACCTTGCCCGCCTACGAACGCCTGTAACCCAGAAAACCTTCCCCGCCTCAATAAAAGGACCCGCCGCCATGACCACGCCCCTCCCCACCGCCGAACAGCTCAAGCAGACCTGGGCCAAGGATGCCCGCTGGTCCGGCATCCGGCGCGGCTACAGCGCCGAAGAGGTGGTGCGCCTGCGCGGCACCGTGAACATCGAATACTCGCTGGCCCGCCTGGGCGCCGAGAAGCTGTGGAAGTCGCTGGGCAGCGAGCCTTTCGTCAACGCGCTCGGCGCGCTGACCGGCAACCAGGCCATGCAGCAGGTCAAGGCCGGCCTCAAGGCGATCTACCTGAGCGGCTGGCAGGTGGCGGCCGACGCCAACGTCGCCGGCGAGATGTACCCGGACCAGTCGCTGTATCCGGCCAATTCGGTGCCGCTGGTGGTCAAGCGCATCAACAACGCCCTGCTGCGCGCCGACCAGCTGCACCACGCCGAAGGCAAGGACGACATCGACTTCCTGCAGCCGATCGTCGCCGACGCCGAGGCCGGTTTCGGCGGCGTGCTCAATGCCTTCGAACTGATGAAGGCGATGATCGAGGCCGGCGCCGCCGGCGTGCACTTCGAGGACCAGCTGGCTTCGGTGAAGAAGTGCGGCCACATGGGCGGCAAGGTGCTGGTGCCGACCCAGGAGGCCGTGCAGAAGCTGATCGCCGCGCGCCTGGCCGCCGACGTGATGAACGTGCCGACCCTGCTGGTCGCGCGCACCGACGCCGAAGCCGCCGACCTGCTCACCAGCGACATCGATGACAACGACAAGCCCTTCTGCACCGGCGAACGCACGCCCGAAGGTTTCTACAAGACCCGCAACGGCATCGACCAGGCGATCAGCCGCGGCCTGGCCTACGCGCCCTATGCGGACCTGGTCTGGTGCGAGACCGGCAAGCCGGACCTCGAGTTCGCGCGCAAGTTCGCCGAGGCCATCCATGCGAAGTTCCCGGGCAAGCTGCTGGCCTACAACTGCTCGCCGAGCTTCAACTGGAAGAAGAACCTCGACGACGCCACGATCGCGAAGTTCCAGAAGGAGCTTGGCGCGATGGGCTACAAGTTCCAGTTCATCACCCTGGCCGGCTTCCACGCGCTCAACTACGGCATGTTCGAGCTGGCGCACGGTTATGCGCGCAACCAGATGACCGCCTTCGTCGAGCTGCAGGAGAAGGAGTTCGCCGCCGCCGACAAGGGATTCACCGCGGTCAAGCACCAGCGCGAGGTCGGCACCGGCTATTTCGACTCGGTCACCCAGGCCATCCAGGGCGGGCAGAGCTCGACGGTGGCGCTGAAGGGTTCGACCGAAGAAGAGCAGTTCCACGGGGAGCGCCAGGCGGACGCCGCCTGATCCGGGGGCCGGCCCCGTCGGGGGAGGGGGCCGGCCCGATTTGACGCATATCGCATATTCCGGGCGCGGACCCGGTTACACTCGGCCGCAACCAGGGGTCGAGTCACTCAGTGAAACCAAGCGATTACCCGGTCCACGTCGCCGCCGAAACCGGTGGCGACGCGGACGCCCGACTGCCCACGCAGCTGTCACCCGAAGAATTCCGGGTGCTGGCATCGGCCGGCGTCAGCCGGGCGGTGCTGCCGGGCGAAGAGCTGTTCCGGCGCGGCGAAGACGCGCAGAGCATGTTCCTGGTCGACACCGGAGAAGTCCGGCTGTGTTTCGACGACGGCCTGGCTGACAAGCTGCTTGGCCCGGGCCAGTATTTCGGCGAGCTCGCGGTTTTCATCGGACGGCACCAGCGTTTTGCGCGGGCCGTGGCCGAAACCCCGGGCGTGCTCTACGAGATCACCCAGGACGCCTTCGAGTCCCTGGTCGGGCAGGAGCCGGCGCACATGGCCCGCTTCATGCGCCGCAGCTTCGCCTATCTGGTGGCTGGCGAGCACCAGCTGGTGCAGAGCCTGCGCCGCCGCAACGAAGACCTGCTGCAGACCCTCGACACCCTGCGCCAGACCCGCAGCGAGCTCACCGTGGCCCAGCAGCTGGTGCGCAGCGACGACCTGACCGGCCTGGCCAACCGCCGCGGCCTGTACCGCTACCTAGACGAACTCGCCCGCCAGCCGCTGGCGGGCAGTCGCCTGGCGCTGCTGCTGGTGGATATCGACCATTTCAAGCTGATCAACGACCGCAGCGGCCACCTGGCCGGCGATTCCGCGCTGCGCGCGGTGGCCGAGGAAGTGCGCCGCATGGCCGGCCCGCTGGAGCTGCCCTGCCGCCTGGGCGGCGATGAATTCGCGCTGGTCCTGCGGGTGGCTGACCGCGGTGAGCTGGCCAACCGGGCCCTGGGCCTGCTCGCGGCCGTGCGTTCGCTGCGCCTGCCCAGCCTGGGCGAGTCGCGCCTGAGCGTGAGCGTCGGCGGCGCCTTCTGCGCCGACCCCGGCGGCTGGGCGGCCTGGTACAGCGAGGCCGACCGGGCCCTGTACGCTGCCAAGCGCCAGGGCGGCGACGCCTGGCGCCTGGACGAATAATTCTTGTCCGGCGTGTCGCGACGCCTGCGTTCACTCCGTTAGGACGCCTTCCGGCAAGACAATGCACGCCATGGAACCCCGCCACCCGAGTCGCCCCGACGCGCCTGCCGTGCGGCCGATGCTGCGCGCGGTGCTGGTGTGCGACATCGTCGGCTCCACGGCCCTGGTCGAACGCCTGGGGGACGCCCGCACCGCCGCCCTGATGCAGCGCCACGACCAGCTGCTGCTGCAGGCCATGAAGCTGTGCAACGGCCAGTTGGTCGACAAGGCCGATGGGGTGCTGGCCTTGTTCGAACGCCCGATCCAGGCCCTGGATTTCGCGCTGCGCTACCAGCGCGGCCTGCACGAGCTGGGCAAGTCCGAGGGCATCGAGCTGCGCGCCCGCACCGGCATCCACGTCGGCGACGTGATGACCTGGGCCAACCATCCACGCGACGTGCAGGCCGGCGCCAAGCCCATCGAGGTGGAAGGCCTGGCCAAGCCGGTGGCCGCACGCCTGATGAGCCTGGCGATGCCCGGCCAGATCCTGATGTCGGGCATGGCCCAGAACCTGTCGCACCGCGCCGCCGGCGAACTCGGCGAACGCGCGGGCCGGCTGCGCTGGCTGGTGCATGGCCGCTACCGCTTCAAGGGCGTGCCGGCGCCGATGCTGGTGCACGAAGTCGGCGAGCCGGGCATCGCGCCGCTGCGCGCGCCCACGTCCGGCGACAAAGCCTGGCGCGAGCTGCCGCTGTGGCGCCGCCCGCCGGTCATCGCCGCCGAGGCCCTGCTGCTGCTGGCCCTGGGTGTCGGCGTGCTCTGGAGCACCTTCCACAGCGAGCCGGCCATCGCTTTCGCCGAGCGCGACTGGGTGGTGGTGGCCGACCTGCAGAACCGCACCGGCGAGGACGTGTTCGACGATGCGCTCGATACGGCGCTGCGGGTCGGGCTGGAGCAGTCGCAGTACGTGAACCTGTTCAACGACCTGCAGGTCGATCGCGCGCTGCAGCGCATGCAGCGACCGGGACAGCCGCTGGACCGGCAGCTGGCCACCGAGCTGGCGCTGCGCGAAGGCGCGCGCGCGGTCATCCTGCCGACCATTGCCCAGGTCGGTGGGGTGATGCGCGTCAGCCTGGAGGTGATCGACCCGCAGAGCGGCGTGACCGTTTACAGCGAAAGCGCCGACGGCAAGGGCGTGGAAAGCGTCCTGCCCTCGCTCGACCAGGCCCTGGTGGACGTTCGCGGACGGCTGGGCGAGAGCATGGATGCCGTGGCCAGCGACCGGGTGCCGCTGGAGCAGGCGACCACCGGCGACATCGAAGCGCTGCGTGCGTTCTCGCTGGGCCTGCTGGCCCGCACCGACGGCCGGGCCGCCGATGCCGTAGCGCTGTACAAGGAAGCCGTGCGCATCGACCCCGGCTTCGCCATGGCCTGGCTGCGCCTGGCTTTCATGCGCTACGTCGAGGGCGACGCGGAGGGAACACGCGAGTACCTGGCCCAGGCCCAGGCGCATCGCGACCGCCTGACCCGGCGCGAACTGCTGTTCATGGAGGGCGCCGAGGCGACGCTGGACGATGCGCCGCGCGCCGTGGAACGCTTCCGGCTGCTGGCATCGCTTTACCCGGACGATTACCGCGCCCGCTACAACGAGGCCTATTTCGCCCATTTCGACCTGCTGCGCGGCGAAGAGGCGCGCCGGGCCATGAAGGGCGCCGACGTGCCCCAGAACGCACAGCGCCCCTCCGCGGTCTATCTGATGGCGTCGATCGAGCTGGCGATGGGCGAAGTGGACGAGGCCCTGGCCCTGTTCGAGCGCTCGGTGACGCTGGGGGTCAAGGGCAGTCTGCGTGAGTACATCGACGCCTACACGGCCCAGCACCGCCATGCCGACGCGCGACGCATCGCGGCGCTGCAGACGCCCGTGGGTTTGCCGGGCCAGGATCTGGAGAGCCGCTATTACGAAGCCAGCTTGCCGCTGGACCAGGGGGACTGGCAGGCGGCGATGAAAGCGCTTGACGGGCTCAGGGCCGACGGTCGGGAGGCCAAGGTCTCGGCGGAGACCCTGGCCAACGTGGAACTGATGGCGCTGACGCTGCGGGCCTATGCGCCGGACGCGGCGTTCAAGGCCGAGCTCGACGCCTGGACCGACCTGCAGGTGGACCGCCTGGAGAAAGCCGGGGCCCTGCTGCGTCGGCAGGCCATCTTCCACGTGCTGGCCGGCGCCTGGATGAGCGCGCATACGGGCGATACCGCCCGTACCCGGGCGTTGCTTGCAGGTGTCGAAGGCGAGGAGCAGGCGAGGCTTTACCCCGCCAATGCCGCGATGATCCGGGTGGTGCAGGCGGAAATCGCACTGACCGAAGGGCGGCCGTCCGACGCCGTCGCGCTGCTGGGCGACGACCACGACCGGGGCGAGGGCATCTATTTCAGCCGTGCGGTGCTGGTACGGGCGCTGGCCGCCGTGGGCGATCGCCCCCAGGCCGCGCGGGTGGCGGGCTGGATGGTGGAGAACCGGGGCGTCGCTTTCGGTGAACCGACCTACAACTGGGGCTGGCAGCTCGCCAACGTGGCGGAAAGCATGCTGGCCCTGCGCGCGGTCGTCCGGCTTTCGGAGCCCGGCTCGCCCGAGGGGGCGTCCGCCGGCCAAGCCTTCGAGAAGGCCTGGCCGGGCGGTGGCGACCTGCCGCAGGTGAAGCGCCGCGACGCCGCGCTCTGAATCGCAGGCCGCGCGGCCGCAGCAAAAATCTTACGAGAGTTCGAAGCTGACCGGCTCGAAGGGCGACTTCGAGGACACCAGGCTTTCCCGCATCTTCGTGCCTGAGAGTCGCAGGCTTTCCTTGGGCGCCAGGCGGGCGATCGGCGCCTCGGACAGGTCGTGGGCCGCCGGGTCATCGGTACCCAGCGAAAGGGTGGCGGCCTTCGGGTTGGCCATGAAGCGGTCGCGGAAATCGTCGTCGTTGGCGAGCTTCTCGAGCAGCGCGTCGGCGGTCTTGTCGGAAAGCGGTCTGGACACGGTGGAATCCCCTGGAGTGGCACCAATGTAGTGCGGGGGGAGTCTAGCCCGCGTCCGGCGGGCTTGTCAGGCCGTGCGTGCAGCCGTCACGCTGGGCCGGGAACTTGGGGAAACCGGTCATGCAGCTCAAACGATGTGCCCACCTGGCGGTGGCGCTGGACAATGAACCTCGCTTCGATATGGGTGCCTTGCTGTCCGGCGGCGACGGGCTGGACCGCCGTCCGCGGTGGCTGGCGATGGCGCCACACCTGCCGGCGCCGGTGCCTGTGGACCTGGCCATGCTGGCCGTGATCGAGGCCATGCCGGACGACGCCTGGCTGGCACGCGCCGAGCTCGAACGCCGGTTTGATGCAGGGCTGGTGGACAGGGCGATCGCCAGCGGCCTTCTGCTCAATGATGGCCCCGATGCCGAAGCCGCGCGCGGGATCGACCAGACCACGCGCGACGTGGCTTGGTGGCCGCCGGCGCTGATGGCGCAGGCCCAGGGGGGCTGGACCGGCGTGGACATCGAACAGCGCGGCGAAGCCGGACAGCGGCCCAGTGCGGTCGAGCTGGTGGAGACCTTCGGCCCGGCGCCCGACCCCGATTACCGGCGCTCGCCAGGCACGCCGGTCGTTCCCCTGGCTGCGCCGGGCTGCAGCGATCTTGATGCACTGCTGCTGGCCCGTCGCACCTGCCGGAACTTCGACGCCGGCGCGGCCCTGGGCGCCGGGGACTTCGCCACGATGATGCGCCGGGTCTGGGGTGCCGTCGGCACGCACGAACTCGCACCGGGCGCGGTCGTGGTCAAGAAGACCAGTCCGGCCGGCGGCGGCATGCATGCGGTGGAAGCCTATGTGCTGGTCCAGCGCGTGGAAGGCGTGGCGCCCGGCTTCTACCACTACCTGCCGATGCGGCATGCGCTCGAACCGCTGCACTCCCTGTCGCCCGGCGAAGCCGGGGACTGGGCCCACCGGTTCGTGGCCGGCCAGGCCTGGTTCCGCGACGTGCCGGTGATGGTGGTGATGGTTGCCCGCTTCGACCGCATGTTCTGGAAATACCGCCGGCACGCCAAGGCCTGGCGCGTGGTGCATTTGGACGCCGGGCACCTGTCGCAAACGATGTATCTCTCGGCGACCGAGCTGGGGCTGGGTTGTTTCGTGACGGCGGCCATCAATGATCGCGACGTCGGCGAGGCACTGGGCCTGCCGCCGCTGCGCGAGGGCGCGATCGCGCTGGTGGGATTCGGGCCGCGCTCGGACCAGAGGACCTACCGGGAGCTGGACGTGCTCGATCCGGTGGCGCCCTTGCGCGCGGCGAGCCCCTAGTCGCCGGGCGAAGGCTTGCGCGGCAGTCCGTCGTCCGCCGTCGGCAGCCAGGACGCGTGCGTGTCGTAATACACATGCACCTGCGGTTCGCGGTCGAGCGGATCGTCGAAGTTGGCGCGCACGATGTGCAACTCGCCGGCCCATTTGCCGGAGCGGAAGAACAGGGTGCTGCCGCAGCGGCGGCAGAAGCCGCGTTCGGCGCCGGGTGAGGATTCGTACCAGCGCAGCAGGCCCTCGGGATCCCGCAGCGTCACCTGGCCTGCTTCAAAGCCGACCCAGGTGACCACGCCGGCGCCGTGCGCACGCTGGCAGAGGCTGCAGTGGCAGTGGGCCATCCACTTCGATGGCAGCCGGGCGTCGAAGCCGACGGCGCCGCAGAGACAGCGGCCGGATGATGTGCTCATGGCGTCCTCCCGGGCCGATGCTAGCTCAGGCTGAAGCCGCCGCGCGATCGAGCAGGCGATAGCCGATCGCTTCGGCGACGTGGTCGGGGCCGATGCACTCGTCGCCGGCAAGGTCGGCCAGCGTGCGCGCGACGCGCTGGATGCGGTGCAGGGCGCGGGCGGAAAGCTGCAGCCGGTCGATGGCGCGTTCGAGCAACTGGCGGTCGCGCGGGCGCAGCACGCAGTCGCGGTCGGTGCCGGCCTGGTCGAGGCGGGCATTGGGCACGCCGGCGCGTTCGATCTGCCGGGCGCGGGCCGCGAGGACCCGCGCGCGCACCGCGGCGGTTGACTCGCCGGGTGCCTGGTCCGGGCGCAGCTGGGAGGGTGGGAGCCGCGGCACCGCCAGCTGCAGGTCGATGCGGTCGAGCAGCGGGCCGGAGAGCCTGGCCCGGTAACGGGCCACGGCCTCGGCGCTGCAGCCGCAGCGGCCGCTGGGGTCGCCGGCCCAGCCGCAGGGGCAGGGGTTCATGGCGGCGATCAGCTGGAAGTTTGCCGGGAATTCACTCTGTCGCGCCGCCCGCGAGACGATGACCCGGCCCGACTCCATCGGCTGGCGCAGGGTTTCCAGCGCCTGCCGCGACCACTCGGCCAGCTCGTCCAGGAACAGCACCCCGTTGTGCGCCAGCGACACCTCGCCCGGGCGCGGGTTGCCTCCGCCGCCGATGACAGATCCCATACCCAACTGGAATGCTGCGCCAAGGAGGCCCGATATGGCGCAGCGAACCCTACCAAAGTTAAATCGAATTCAAACCTTAGTGGACGCGACTTCCTTTAGTTTTCCCATAGAAGACGCGATTGGGTACTCGAATCCCTTGCCACAGGCCAGAAAAATCGGATTGGGACGCCGGGCGCTGACCGGCTACATGACCTCCGCCAAGAAGACCGATGGGATCGGTCAGTTCGAATCGTCCTTGGAGCGAGACTACTTCGCCCTTCTGGAGTTCGATGCGACGGTCATCGCCTGGCACCCCCAACCCTTCACCATCCCCATCCCGGCCTGTCAGGGCCGGCGAGGCACCCGCTACTCCCCCGATGTGGCCGTGGAGTACGCCACCGCCCCGAACGGCAAGAACCTTGACCGGGTTGAGCTCGTGGAGGTGAAGTACCGAGACGAGCTCCGGGCGAACTGGGACTACTTCAAGCACCGCTTCCGCCACGGCATCCGGTATGCCAAGCGGGAGGGCTGGCGTTTCCGGATACTGACCGAACGCGAAATCCGAACAGAGCGCCTGAACAACGCCAAGTTCTTCCTGCCCTACCGAGACCGTGGGACCGACGAGGACGACATCTACTCGATCGCCATGGTGCTGGAGAAGCAGGGGGCCAGCACGCCGAACCGGGTGCTCGATTGCCCTTCGTTGGGGTACCTGACCCGGGGGCGCCTCATCAGCATCCTGTGGCACATGGTCGCCAAGGGGCTCGTAGTTGTCGACTTCGATCAGCCCTTTGGCATGAACTCCCCCATTCAGCTCTCGGCGAATGCCATCTACTGACGGCAATCCGCTCGCTCTTGGGGGCGTCTTCACGCTCGACGGCGAGCGCTTCGCGACCAAGGGCTACTTGTCCCTGGACAAGGTGCTGGCCACGAAGGAATCGGATGGGTCGGAGCAGACTATCCTCGTGCAGGACATCGTCCGCCTCTTTGCTAAGCCCGAGGATCCCAAGGGCCTGGACGAGGTCGACGCCACAGGCATTGAGCAGCTCTCCGCCGAGGACTGGAAGGAGGCCGAGCGGCGTCAGAAGGCGATCACCATCCTCATCGAAGCGGCCAAGCCGACCCGGGCGCTTGTTTCTGCCATTGCCAAGGAGCTGGGCCGAAGTGTCGCCACCATCTACAAGTGGCGGGCTGTCTACGGAGCCTCCAAGAACATTGCGGACCTGGCGCCTCATCACCCTTCCGGAGGGCGTGGGAAACCACGGATCGAGCCGACAGCGCAGGAGGTCATGCAGGAAGTCATCTCCAGCTTCTTCATGAACAAGCAGCGGCTAAAGCCCGCGAAGGTCATGGAAGAGGTCGATGCGCGCTGCTACAAGCTCGGCATAAAGCCGCCCCACATCAACACACTCCGACGCCGACTGGCAGCGATTCCTGAGAGAAAGCGCCTTTCCGCCCGTGAGGGCAAGCAGGCCAGCGAAAAGTTCGAGGCAGTCCCCGGTCGCTTTCCCGGGGCCGACCGCCCGAACGCGGTTTGGCAGATCGACCACACCCCGGTCGATATCTGCATCGTGGACGACGTCTACCGCCGCAACATTGGTCGTTGCTGGATCACCGTGGCGATCGACGTCTTCAGCCGATGTGTGGTTGGCTTCTATCTGTCCTTGGACAAGCCCAATGCCACCTCCGTCGGCATGTGCCTCGTGCATGCCATCTTGCCGAAGCAGGGGTGGCTGGCAGCCCATGGAATTGAGCTGTCCTGGCCAAACTGGGGCAAACCAGTCACCGTGCATGCGGACAACGACAAGACCTTCCGGTGCGACATGGTCACCCGGGCGGCCAAGTCCCATGGAATCAACCTCGAATGGCGCCCTGTCCGAAAGCCCCGATGGGGCGGGCACATCGAGCGGCTCCTGGGCACCTTCAACACGGAGATCCACTCGCTGCCGGGCACGACGTTCTCAAGTCCGGAGGAGCGCGGTGAGTACAAGCCGCACGAGGAGGCAGCGCTGACCTTTACGGAGCTCGAGAAGTACATCGCGCTCTACCTGGTCGGTCGCTACCACATCAAGTTCCACAACGGCATCAAGCGATCACCCATCAAGAAGTACGAAGGCGGGATCCTGGGAGACGGTCTGGCCCTTGGAATCGGATTGCCCGAGCCTGAGAAGGATCCGTTCCGCCTACGGCTGGATTTCCTGCCGCTCAAGACACCCACCGTGCAGTCCAATGGCATCACCTGGGACGGGATCACCTACTACGATCCCGTGCTTGATCCGTGGATTCACGCCAAGGATCCGGAGAATCCGAACGAGAAGCGCAAGTTCATCTGTCGCCGCGATCCGCGGGACATCTCCATCATCTGGTTCCTGGACCCGGAGAAGGACAGCTACTTCAAGATTACGTACCGCAATTGCGAGCACCCGTCGATCAATCTCTGGGAGCTCCTGGAGGTCAAGCGCCAGATCAAGCAGGAGGGTTGGGGCGAGGTCGACGAGGAGCTGCTTTTTGCCACCTACGATCGCTTGCAGAACCTGGTGCGAGAGGCCTCACAGGAGACCCAGCGGGTTCGGAAGGCAACTCAGAAAAAGAAGACGCATGCGCACAAGGCCCGCCAAGAGCAGGAACAGATCGACCAAGCCTCTGTTCGCCCTGCCGGGCCGACGCCGATCTCGCAGCGTTCCGGCCCGTCTGTCCCGGAGCACTGGGATGATGACGATGAGGTGGCGCTGTACACCGAGTCAAAAGCCCCGTGAGCGATGCGCTCACGCGAAGGCATCTCGATGACGATGCGCTGGCCGTCATTGCATCTACCGCCGCCGACCGTATAGCGTGGTTCCAGGGGCAATCGCGCTGGATTCCCTATGAGTCGGCGACGGATGTCATCACGCGCGTCGAGTCGCTGGTCATGCGGCCACGCCATCATCGTATGCGGGGCATGTTGGTGGTGGCCGAATCCAACAACGGTAAGAGCCGGCTGGCTGCGGAAATCGCACACCGCTTTCCCTTTGACCCCAACGAGGACGGGGATCACTCGATCCTCCCTGTGATGTTGTTCGAGATGCCGCCTCGCCCGGATGAGGTGTCGATTGTTGACGCCCTCATGAAGCAGGTCGGACAGCCGTTCCGTCGAACCGACCCCATCGGAGATCGCCGGGATCAACTGGTCCGTGCCCTGCGTAACCTGGAGGTCAAGGTCGTCATGGGCGACGACCTCCAGAAGCTCTTGGGCGCCCGACAGGAGCAGCGCCGCGTAGTGATGGACGCCATTCGCTACCTGTGCAACCAGGTGCCGGTGCCTTTCGTCGGTTTCTCGACCAAGCGAGGTGCGGCGGCACTTTCCTCGTCGGATGAAATGATCAATCGCATGCCCATGGTGAGCTTGCCCACCTGGGCGCTCGATGATGCTTTTCGCCAGCTACTGGCCGCATTTCAGCGGCAGCTTCCTTTGCGCGAACCCAGCCGGCTCACGACGCGCTCCATGGCCAGTCTCATTCATGTCCTGAGTGAGGGCCTGATCGGAGAAGTGCACGATCTGCTGGAGTCGGCCGTGGAGCGGGCGCTGACCACCGGCCGTGAGTCGATAGATGAAGCCCTGCTGCGGGAGCTCTCATGGATTCCTCCGAGTCAGCGCAAGCGCTTGGTGGGTCTGCCCATGGGGAAGGCGTAGCCCGTCCGCCGCCGCGCTGGGTCGCCAGGACCCCGCCGCTCCGGCATGAGTTGCTGTCCTCGTGGCTGCATCGGCTCGCCTTGGCCAACGGGCTGAAGGACCAAACGTTCTGCCGCCACATGTTTGGCCGCCAAGGGATCTGGACTCGGGACCTCGATCGCTCCTTCTCGGAGACGAATCAGGCCACACTAGGTCTCTGGACGGGCGTTTCCGCTACGCGAATCGCGTCGATGATGTTGCCGCGGTGGGCAGGTCGGCTAAGTGAGGACGTCAACGCCCACGGCAACAGCGACTGGATCTTGCCCGTGGGCGTGTTTCATCGCGTCCGACGTCGCCATGGCTTGCTGTTCTGTCCGGTGTGTCTGGGGGATAGCCCCGGCGATGCGTATTGGCCCTGGCGCATGGCCTGGTCGACCGCGTGTATCCGCCACCGGGTACTACTGCAGGATCGCTGCCCGCGCTGTGAGAGTCCCTACATGCCCCACCGCTCAGCCCCTTCCTTGTTCGGCCGATCGCCCTGCGCCACGTGCGGTGTCGATCTCTCAAAGTCCCCGTTCGAGCAGGCCCGGACGGATGACTGGATGTTCCAGGAGAGGCTGCAGTCGGCCCTATTGCGAGGGCGGACGGCGATCATGGGTACGCCCCACTTTCCCCTTCCCTTGTTTCTTGGGCTGCGGGCATTGGCGACCGCGTTGCTGTCCCGAGCGGGTGAAGAGCTTGTTCATCGCTTAACGGGTCTTCCACTTCCGGAGCCGCCTTCGCCCCGGACTAAGCGCGATATCGAGAACCAGCCGCTCTGCGTGCGGCGACAGGTCATGCGGGCTCTATGGCCGCTCCTTGAGGACTGGCCGCATCAGTTTCGCGCTCATCTGCGGCGTGGACGCGCCCGGCGTTGGTGGTTCATCTGGGACCGCGGATCTCTGCCCTTCTGGCTGCAGGTCGAGGTCGACCGACTGACGCTCAACTATCCCCCCGGGCCACCCCTCCGGATCCGCCGGCCGCTCAAGGACTGAGGGCGGGGTCGCCCAGAATCGTGCTGAGGCGGTCGGTAACGCGCTTGGCGAGCCCCTTCAGGTGGCCGTCTGATGGCGACTCGCGGGGCGGATGGAATACGGGAATGACCCGATACCCCTCCTTAATCGCCGGCGACGAGACCCACGATCGACGCTGCGCGGCGGCATGCTCAAAGGCCTGCACCAAAGCTTCAATATCCGATGAGTCCAGCCTCCCCAAGGGTGAGCGCGCTGACGAGGACGAGGCCAGCAACGCCATGGGGTAGGACTCCGACGGTGCCCGTCGCTCGGGGTCGATCAGGTAGGCGTAGGTGTCCGCAACGCCAATTTCCAGGACCAGGAACTGCCGAGGGTCGCTGACACGTTCCTCGTCATGCCGGATGCTGTAGGCGTAGGCATGCTCTGGGTCGGGGAGCGCTTGCCAGCGGGCATTTCGGTGCTGGCGCCGGTGCGCCAACACCCAAGAATCCAAGCCTCGGGCCAGCGCATCGAGCGTGGCTTGAAGGATCGGCGAGCGCAGCGGCCAGTTCCCGTCGCCTTCGGAGTAGATCAAGGGGGCGCGACCGGCGCCGCGGGCTCCCAAGCCCAGTGCGCTGGCGCTGTCGACGGGAGCGGGCGCCCCCGTCGAGATCAGCCGCGTTGTGCCGCTCGCCGGCGCGGCAGGGGTGGGATCGCGCTTGAGCGGTCTGCGTTCCCGAGCGCTCACGTTGGTCGGCAGGATGTCCATCAGCCGAACGGGCGCGATGCCGCGGTCCGATCCTAAATCCTCTACTAATACGGGATCAGACGGCACTGGTTCGAGAGGCTTAGCGACCCAGGCCAAGGCACCTTCATCCGCGGCGGCCCTTTGCGATCCGCGAGGATCGTCGTCAGCTACGATCGTAAGGGTTTCAAAGGGCTCTTGAACCCGCATCTCTTGAATCTGCAGCACAAGGTAGCGCTGGGTCTGCCCAGACTCCTCCCGCCGGAGCGGTCGGACAACGGCCCGCCACTTCGCTTTGGCGTAAGGCAGAAGGACACGTGGTAAGGCGATCCGTCTAGCGGGATTGCCAGAAGCCATGTTGCCGACCTGAATTTGTTGGGCCCAGTGCCCGATTGCATTAAGTCCGGCCAAGCCCTCTGGAGAGAACAGCAACTGCGCTAGACAGCTGGCTTGGTAGTCGGAGATGAAGCGATTGCGATGGATTTGAGCATGGCGTGCCGCCTCGTCAATCCAGTAGGTTCCTTCGGGATGCCAAGCCTCAAGCACAGGAGTGCTAAGTCGGCCCAAGACGGGTAGTCGCGCCAGAACGCCAGGAATGGCGCGATGGACACTAAAGTAGTGAGCTCGCAGTATCTCGGAGACCGGAACTAGGAGAGTCTCTCCCATCGTGGTCGGCACCTCGAGGATGGGCGACGCCGGTTGGTCCATGGTGAGAGGATAATCATCCCCAAAATGAAGACGGCCCTCTTCTGCTCTTCGGCTTGGTTCATGCCATACAGCGTGATCAGGTTGGATGACGGAGAAGATTCGGCTCGAGATAGCCTTTCCCACCATTACCCCGGACCTCCACCTTGACCCCAAAACAAGCAAGGGGAAGTGCTCAAGTGAGATCCAAGCGTCCTTGAGAACCCTATTCGAAACGAGTCTAACGAAGACCTCGAGGCGCGAAGTGTCCTCGTGCACTGCGCGAACTGACCCAAGCCAGTTCAGTGTGTAGTCTCCACTGCCAGGCACATCAAAAGCCTTGAGTCTAACCCTGCGAAGTTCTGCCCTTGTATTCGGAATGCTCATCGTGCATTCCCGGTTTTACCAAGCTCACAAAGCTGGGCACTGAGACAAAAGTAGCAACGCGCGAAGAATCCAGGGGAACTGGCCCGCTCCTGCCGAGTAAGGCTCGTCACTTCTTACCGGACTTCGTCATGCGAGACCAATAACCTGACTCAAGGGGAGCCCCCGACAAGGTCCTTATGATCGCCAGGAGTTGATCTATTTGACGCTCGGAGGAGTACAGACGTCGTGATCTTCCGGCGCGTTCGTGTCGGACCAATCCAGCGGCCTCCAAGCAATCAGCGTGATACGACATGAGAGGGATGCTGGCATCTGAAAGCATCGCCAAAGCGCTGATGTTGATTCCTGGCCACACTGCGCTGAATGTCAGTACACGTGTCCGGTGCTCATTTGCAAGTAGCTTGCAAACCCGGGCGAGCTCGCGAGCGGTCGACTCTGCAGCCTCCCAATCCTCTCGGCGGACTGAAGCGCTATCTGAACCTCGATGATACG
>CAXAYM010000001.1:0-33062 GCA_963973175.1 uncultured Arenimonas sp. | reverse complement strand
AGCAGCGGCGACAACAACCTCTCCCTGGAAGCCTTGACCAACGGCCACTACGTGGTCGGCAGCGTGGGCTGGATCCGCGACGGGATACTAGGCGCCGGCGCGCTCACATGGGCGGACGGCACGCGCGAACGCACCGGCACCTATTCGATCGACAACTCCCTCGTGGGCAGCCGTGTCCGGGACTCAACGATCGGTGCGACCGCGCTGGCCGACGGCAACTACGTAGGCTGCACGCATGCCTGGGACAACGGTGAACAGCGTGATGCCGGCGCGGTTAGCTGGGGCTCGGGACTGGGTGGACTGGTGGGCGAGATCAGCCCGGCGAACTCGCTGGTCGGAACCCAGCGGGCGGACAACCTGTGCATTCGTGGCGTCCAGCCGCTGCCCGATGGCCGCTACGTCATACACCACGACAACTGGAACAACGGCAACATCCCGGAAGCCGAGGCCATCACGCTCGGCCAGGGCAGGCTGACCGGCCTTGTCAACAGCACGAACAGCGTGTTGGGCACCGTACCGTTCGGCGGCAGCCAGGGCGGCGAAGATGGCCTTTTCTACGACTACGACGTCGCGCGCTCGCGCCTGATGGTCGGCAAGCCCGCCGAGAACCGCGTGACGCTCATGACCCTGGACGAGGGCCCGCCTCCCGCGGTGCTCCGGATCCGCGACACCTGGATGCAGGAAGGAAACGCGGGCAATAAGGACATGGCGTTCACCGTCGAACTCTCGCGTCCACTGGAAGCGCCGGTCTACTTCGACTTCAGCGCGATGGACGGCAGCGCCCGCGCCGGCGAAGATTTCGTCGCCACCGTAGGACGCCTGCATATCGCGCCGGGAGAGACAAGCGTAAAGGCTCGCGTCGCGGTGGTTGGCGACCGCCACTCCGAGCCCGACGAAACCTTCGTGGCGCGTATTTCCAACGCCTCGCAGGCAGGCATCGACCGCGGCGAAGCCAAAGGCACGCTGTTCGACGACGACGGCCCGGCCCAGACTTGGGTTTCCCTTCAGGATGCGGCGTTCACCGAGGGAGATGGCGGCCGGCGCACGGTGGCACTCACGCTGGCCGTGCACCCGGTCTCCGAGTCCGCGATCCAGTTCGACCTGGCCAGCCGGGACGGCTCGGCCACGGCAGGCAGCGACTACCTGCCGATTGGTCTCAGCGACCAGGTCATCCCGGCCGGCCGCCGGCTGCACACCGTGGCGCTGGAGATCCTCGGCGACACGGTCGCCGAGCCCGATGAAACCCTGCACCTGCGCCTGGACGACGTTCGTGGAGCCGCCATCGGGGTCCGGGAGGCCATCGTGACCCTGATGCGGGAAGATGGCGCCGTGGATCCGCCGGTGCCCGCGCGAACCGCCAACGACCGGTACCTGTGGCGGCTCCCCGCGGCGTCCGAGCCGGAGCGCCAGGGCTTCGTAAGGCTCAGCAACCTGGGTCAGGCTGCCGCCCAGGTGGAGGTCTGGGGCATCGACGCCCTGGGCCGGCGATCGCCCGGCGTGATCCAGCTCGACCTCGGCGTGGGCCAGTCGCGCCAGTTCAACTCCCAGGACATGGAAGCGGGCAATGCAACCAAGGGGCTGCGAGGCGCGCTGGGCAAAGGCGTGGGTGCATGGACGGTGGTCGTGCGCAGCGCGGGGGACATCGAGGCCCTCGCCTACGTGCGAACGCCCGACGGCTTCCTGACCTCGTTGCACGACTGGGCCCGGTGGCAGGCGAACCACTGGCAGGTTCCGATCTTCAACCCCGCTGAGAACCGGAACCAGGTCAGCCTGCTGCGCCTCGTCAACCCGGGCGCGACAGAGGTGGACGTCAGCGTCCGCGGCTGGGATGACGCGGGCCGGCCGGGCGAAGCGACGCTGAGCCTTCGCTTGCCCGCCCATGCGGCCGTCGAGCTCGAGTCCGCGGATCTGGAAGCGGGCAATGCCGCCAAGGGCCTCGCGGGCCGCCTGGGCGATGGCCAGGGCAAATGGCGACTCGCCGTGGAGGCCTCGGGCGAACTCGCGGTCCAGAGCCTGCTGGCTGATCCGCTGGGCAAGCTGACCAACCTCTCGACCTTGCCGCGACCGGAAGGAACCGGGCCCGGCGTGTCGACGCTATGGCTGGTCCGGGGCAGCGAAGCTTCGGGACAGGAGGCTTTCATTCGCCTGAGCAACCGCTCGCAGTCGGTCGCGACGATCACGCTGCGCGGCACCGACGAGCAAGGCCGGGCTGCTCCCGGCACCGTGTCCCTGAGCCTGGCAGCCGGCGAGTCGCGCCAGTTCACGGCACGGGACCTCGAGCAGGGGAATGCGGCGAAAGGTCTGGCGGGCGCGCTCGGCCAGGGCGCGGGTGACTGGAGGCTGGCGGTGGAGAGCACGGCGGACATCGTGCCGCTCTCCCTGATTCGTACGCCGGATGGCTTCCTCACCACCATTCACGAAACCGTCGCCGGTCCGGCGTTGGCCCAGCGCGTTCCCATCTTCAATCCCGCTGAGAACGTGAACCAGGTAAGCCTGCTCCGGCTGGTCAACCCGGGCCCGGACACCGCGCGCATCACGATCCGCGGGACCGATGACAGCGGCCGGCCCGGCAGCGGCGAAGTCAGGCTGGAGTTGGCGCCCGGCGCCTCTAGGTCGATAACCGCGCTTGAACTTGAATCCGGCCAGGCCGGGCCGGGCCTCGAAGGTGCGCTAGGCGACGGCGAAGGCAAATGGGCCCTGGAGCTGAGCGCCTCGGTCCCGGTGGTGGCGATGAGCCTACTCGCCGACCCGAAGGGGTACCTGACCAACCTCTCCACCTCCACGCGGGACGGCGACAGCCAGCGCTGACTGGCGGACTGCGAGGGCGCATTGCGTAGTCTCCGGGCAGAGCCCCGGAGCCCGCGCATGTTTGTTCCCCGAGCCACCGCCTGCCTGTTCGCCCTGCTGCCCGCGCTGGCCGGTGCCAAGGACAGCGCGACCCTTTGGCGGCAGTCGCCGCCGCCGTTCGAGGTGTATGACGAGGGCCTTGCCGGACCGGGAGGCAATGGCCGGGCCACCCGCCCGCTTGCCGACGCCGGCCAGTGGCAGTGGTACCTGCCCCCCGTCCAGCCCGACGAGGCCCGCAACCGCGCCCTTGCCGTGGCAGCGCGCCATACGGCGGAACGGCTCAGGCGCCTTGGCCTTCGCGCACCGGTGTTGACGATCCGGGAGGATCACTACCCGCTGTACCTGGTGAAAAGCCTGGGCAGCGCCGCGGCGCACTATGGCCCGGGCTACCGCGAGTTCAGCGACGTCGAGCGGGAACGCCTCGAAACCGACGACTGGGACTGGGCGGTGGTGGTGGGTGAAGACGGCGCGTTCGGAAAGGACTTCGGGATCTACCCGGAGAAGGGTGCGCTCTCGATCGGTCACGAATTGTTCCACGGCATCCAGCGCGCCTACCCCGTCTGGAGCACGCACGCGCGTGGCCAGCGCCACGAGGGTCAGTGGGTGACCGAAGCCCTGCCCGATGCGCTGGGCCTGTGGACCATCAAGGACCTTTCGATATGGGGCAGCCCACCGTTCGACTGGCGTCGGCGCTTCGCCAGCGGCAGCCAGCGCTTCGGCAAGGTCCTGGGAATGCGGCCCTACGACTACCCCCTGGACGTGCGGACCGCGCCGACCCGCATGGAGATCTATCCCCAGGGGGTCCGGCCAGACCAACGGGCGCTCATGACGTCCTACATGAGCAGCTCCTTCTGGCGCTACGTGTTCGAGGACTCGCTGCCCGGGGACCGGGCCTGGCGCCCGCTCGTCCCCGCGCTCGACGACGGCCCCGTGGCAGGGGCGGCGCGGAATCTGCGCGAGGAAAGCACGCTCTGGGCGGACCGCAGCCTTCGCCGGCACCACCCCGTCTGGCGGCGCGGACTGTACGACGCCTTGCCCGCCTTCATCGCCTGGTGGGTCCAGTTCCCCGACGAGGTGATGCGCAGCCGCCGCGGCGAATTCGCCCACGCGCGCTGGATCGGCCACGCCTTCAGCGACGGGTGCCCCCTTTTCGAGCTGAACGAGTCCAAGCCCTCGGTGAAGCTCGACGTAAGCATCAGGTACCTGGCGGCGCGCTGCATCCGGGTCAAGTGGACGGGGGCGACGATGGGGCGCAGCGGCTGGCCGGCGGCTTCCCTGTCGGTTGCGTACCGGAATCCGCTGGATTCGCAGCCTGGCCAGGCCCAGGACGCACGTCGCGCGACGAAGGCACTGGAGGATTTCCACTTGGGCGTGCATGGCGTGAACCTCGGCAAGCCGCAGGCGATTCCCGATCCGGCGACGGGCAAACCCAACCTGCTGTGGACGGGCCTGGCCCTGGACCCGCTCAATGGCGTGAGCACGAACGGCGAGACAGTGCTGACCTTCACCAATGTCGCCCGCGAGCCGCTCAAGACCTCAGCCTTCGGCTACGACATCGTCATCGGCATGGCGAGCGCCACATCCCAGGGCAAGCTGGTCAAACCCGCCGAGCCTGCCGAAAACAAGCCGGCTTCGACCGTGACGGTCGCGTCACGGCGCCGCCCCCTGCCCGCCCTTGCGCCGAACGTGGCTCAGGGCGAATCGATGTCCGTGCAAGTCACGCCTTCACCGCTGGCCGCCCGCGATGACTGCCTCAATGCCACTGCCAAGATAGCCGGCGGCGGAGCCCAGGCGGGCGCGCCGTCGAAAAGGACCTCCGTGTCATCCGAACTCGCCGGCATCTGCCTGGGCATGACGGCCGGCGCCAGCCGCGAAGACATCCAGCCACCCCGCGAGCCGGAAGTGAAGCTGGACCTGCCGCACGTCCCGATCGGCCACACCGGCCCCATCGACGGCGCCCGCGCGAGGGTCGCCTGGCGCGACCCGGCGCTGGGCAGGAACGACTACGTCAGCGCGCGCACGCGCGACGTGCAGCTCGACATCCGGGAATCGACCGCCGGCACAGTCTCCGGAACCTACCGGGCGAGGTTCGACGCGAAGAAGCATGATGTCGAAGGAGAAGTCAGCGGCGATTTCTCCGTCTGGCGGGCGGTCTCGGACGAGCGCCTGCCGCCGGAGGACCCCCTGGACCTGGTCTCCAGCGAAATGATGCAGATGGTCGCGAAGACGGGCGGAAGCCCGGACGAGCTGCGCGAGCGCATGGCCCGCAATCTCCCCACGGCCCGGCGGCAGCGCCCAGCGAGCACCGCGGTCGCGGCGCCCGGCCCCTGTCCGCTGGACTGCGATGCGTTCCGCGCCGGCCAGGTCAGCGATGCCTGCCGCATCACCTTCGCGGACACCTACGCCGCCTGCCCCGAGGGCGGCGTCACGGCGCGCGCTGACATCGAGGCCCTGACCGGCTGGATGATGCGCGACATGCCCGAACCGCAGCGAAGCACGATGGTGCGCGACACCGTCGATTCGGTGATGCGCATGCCGCCGGCCGTGCGCGAGGAATGGGTGCAACGCCTGCGCAGGAAGAAGGCCGCGCAGGGCGACTGAGCTCAGCGCAGCTGGCTGTCCTTGCTGCCGCGGCGGTTGTAGCCGCCGCTGGCGCGCTGTTCGCGGTCCAGCGCTTCCTGGCACTGCACGCACAGGCGGACGCCCGGCAGCGCTTTGCGCCGGGCTTCGGGAATGGCGGCGTCGCACTCTTCGCAGTGCGCCAGGCTCGGACCCTTGGGCAACTGGCTGCGCGCACGCTTGATCGCGTCCTTCACGGTCGCGTCGATCTGGTCTTGTACGGCGCCGTCGCCGGCCCAACCGGTAGCCATGGCAGTCTCCTGGGAGCCGCGATTATCGCCCGCGGCCAGCCCGGAAAGATTAACCCGGGCTGTTTCAGCCGCCGCAACCGCCGCAGCAGATGGAAGGACGCGGCCGGATCGCACCCGCCCCGACCGGATAGCCGGCTTCCGCCAGCAGTCCGGCCAGTTCGCCGGTGGTGAGCTGCGCCGCCACCCGCAGGCCCGGCTGCAGGGGATCGCTGTCCACCAGCGCCGCGGGGTCCGCGTCGCACAAGACCTTGCGCACGACCGCCAGGTCCACGCCCGGCTGCTGCAGCACGACATCAAATTCCATGACTGACTCCCGTCGATGGCCCATGGGCCGCAAGATGCCAGCCTGGCGCCTTGGCCCCCGACGCGCCCTGACGCGGGTCAAGCCGGAATGCACGGGGCTTCGGGATTAATTACCATCGGCTGCCCATCCCGATCCGTGGCCCCGCCCCTTGAGCGTCGCCTGCCGCAGGACCGCACCGCTGCATGCCCTGACCGTCCGGTTCTTGCGGGCGGTTGCCTGTTGCCTGGGCCTGCTGCTGGCCGGCGCCGCCGGCGCGTTGGTGCCACCGGCCACGCTGGACGCCGGCGTGCACGAACTGGACCTGCGGCCGCACCTGACGGTGCTCGAGGACCCCGGCCAGGTTCTGCAGCTGGCCGACGTGCTCAACGGCGATGCGGCCGGACAGTTCGCGCCCCTCGGCGACCGCACCGCCAGCTTCGGCTACAGCGATTCCGCCTGGTGGCTGCGCGCCAGCGTGGCGAACACATCCGACCATCGCCGTGACCTGGTGCTGCGCCAGAGCTACGTCCTGCTCGATTATTTCGACCTCTACCTGGTCGACCGCGGACGCGTGCTGCGCCACTGGACCACCGGCGACACCCTGCCCTATTCCACCCGCCCCATCCCCCATCGCGACTACCTGTTCCCGATCACGCTGGAGCCCGGGCAGGAGCTCTCGATCTACCTGCGCGCCCGGTCCGAGGGCCCGGTGAACGTCGCCCTGGGGCTGTACGGGACCCAGGCGCTGGTGCCTGTTCTGGGCGCGGAACAGCTTGCGATGGGCGCGCTGTTCGGCAGCTTCGTGCTGCTGGCCCTGTGCACGGCCCTGCTCTACGCCTTTGTCCGTGACGAGGCCTTCGCCTACTACCTGTTTTACGTACTTTGCTACGGCGGCTACATGGCCGTCTTCAACGGCATCGCCCAGCAATACCTGTGGGCCGAAACGCCTGCGCTCTGGGGCGTCGCGCAGGTGGTTCTGCTGATGCTGGCCCTGCATTTCCTGCTGCTGTTCTCACGCAGCCTGCTGCGGGCGAAGGGCCGCTCGCGCTGGCTCGACCGTAGCTTCCTGGCGCTGCAGGTGCTGATCTTCGTGCTGATGCTGGCCTCGCCATTCGTCGACTACGGCACGCTGGTCCAGCCGATCACCTTCACCGTGGCGACGACCGTGTTCATGGTGGTGGCGATCGGCATCACCGGGCTGCGGGCCGGCCAGGCCGCGGCGGGGTATTTCCTCGTGGCCTGGTCGGTGTTCCTGGTCGGCGTGCTGCTGTACCTGGCCAAATCGCTGGGGCTGCTGCCGCACACCTGGCTGACCCAGTACGGCTTCCAGATCGGCACCATCTTCGAGTTCGTGCTGCTGTCGGTGGCGCTGGGCATCCGCGTCAAGGAGATCCGCCAGCAAAGCCGGACCGACAGCCTCACCGGCCTGGCCAACCGCAGCCGCTACGACGAACTGGTGGAACACGCGTTTGCGCAGGCTCGTGCGGCCGGCACCAGCCTGGGACTGCTGGTGATCGACGTCGACCATTTCAAGCAAGTAAACGATGCCCACGGCCATGCCGTCGGTGACCGCGTGCTCGAGGGCGTGGCCGAATCGCTGCGCCGGCACCTGCCGGCCCAGGCCGTCGCCAGTCGCTACGGCGGCGAGGAGTTCGTGGTCCTGGTGCCGCGCACCGATGACGCGGCGCTGATGGCGCTGGCCGAAGATCTGCGGCGGGCGGTGGCCGCCAGTTCGCCGGGCATACCCGTGACGGCCAGTATTGGCTTCGCCAGCACCGCAGGACGGGCCTTCAGTGACCCGCGCGGACTTTTCCGGGCCGCCGACGAGGCGCTGTACGCGGCCAAACGCACCGGGCGCAACCGCGTGGTCGGCTGGAATGAGGCGCTTCCGCCGCATCCCGCCCTTGCCGCGGCGATGTCCCCGGAGACCCCGTAGCGGCGACCCCCACCCTACTTGTCGGCGCGCCCCACGGCCGTCGGATAACCCAGCGCGACCCAGCCGCCGATGCCCTCCCAGAGCACCGCGGTGTTGGTGAAGCCTTCCGCGCGCAGGAACTTGTTGACCGAATCGGCGGCAGCGCGCGGACACTCGCAGTAACTGATGATCCAGGTGCCGTCCCGCGGCAGGGCCGCGATCACGTCATCGGGATTGCTGTAGTAGGGAATCGGCACCGCGCCTTCGATGTGGGCGATCTGCCACATCGACGCGACGCGGGTGTCGAGCAGCACCATCCGGCGCTTCTCCTTCAGGATGCGGTCAAGGTCGGCGGCGGCAATGTAGTGGCCGTTCTTGAACTCGAATTCCGGCGCAGCCCCCTCGGGGTTGAGCACGGCATCGGCCAGCGCCGGCGGCGGCACGAGCGGGCGCGGATCGGCGTTCCAGCCAGTGGCGCGGCTGCGCAGGAAGGCCGTGACGTTGTCCATCTGCGTCGGCGACAGCGTGCCGGCGAAGCCCTGCATCGGGGTGCCGTCGCGACCGTGTTCGATCGCGTAGCGCAGGAAATTGTCGGGCGTGGTGGCCAGCATCGCCGGATTGCCCAGTGCGGTGGCAGTGACGCCTTCGCCCTCGTCGCCGTGGCAGCTGGCGCAATGCTGCGCGTACACGGCGGCGCCTGCACCGGCATCACCGGCCACGCGGTCGCTGCCGACGCGGACGGGCTCCGGGCTGCCGCCCTGCTGATGCAGCCAGATCACCATGCGCCGGACGTCATCCAGGCTCATCGGGCCGCCGACCTCGTCCAGGTAGCCGCCCATCGGCGTGCCGGGGCGACCGTAGGCGATGGACTCGCGCAACAGCCAGGGAAAGGCGGTGCGCAGCAGGGACTGTGATTTCAGCGACGGCGCGTGGTCGTTGGCGTGGCCGGCGCGGTCGGGACCGTGGCAAAGCGCGCAGTAGCGCTGGTAGTCGGTTTCGGCAGCCGCCGCCTCTTCCGGAGAAAGCTTCGGGATGGGGCGCGGTTCGGCGGCATGGGCCAGCGCCGGCGACAACAGGGTCGCCAGCAACACCCCGAGGATCGATCTGCTCATGCCATGCGCTCGCTAGTGCCGGGACGGGACCTTACTTTGCCACAGGACCCGCCCGTGACAACCGGCGAGCGCCCGGGCCGGATCAGGCGCCGCTTCCGGCGTGCCAGGCCTTGAGCAGCTCCGCCTCCCGCTCGCGGGAGATGCCCGCGCGCACCTCGGCCTGGCGTTCCGCGGGCAGCCCGCGGTACCAGGCCAGCAGGTCGGCGACCGTCGTCGCCAGGGGCCGGAAGGTCAGCCCGGCGGCGATGGCGCGGGCATTGCTGACGGTCCCGTAGCCGGAATACTGCGAGCCGGCACGCGGAACCCAGATCGGCAGCCCGACTTCGTTCTTTTCCAGGAACTCGAGCGGCACGTGGGTGAAGCTGGCCGGGCCGCCGGTGACGGCATGGCAGCCGTGCACGGCGGCATCCATCGTCAGCGTGTAGTCGGGGCCGCAGGCGTTGAAAACGCCCGTGGTGCCGTTTTCGGCAAGGCGGATCATCCATTCGCCGAGATCGCGGCCATCGATGATCTGGATCGGGTCGTCGCCATCGCCCGGCACCAGGATCTCGCCGCCTTCGGCGATGCGCTTGGGCCAATAAGTGAAGCGGTCGGTTTCGTCCCTCGGGCCGACGATATACCCCGGGCGGACAATGGTGACGTTCTTGCCGAACTGCTTGTGCGCCTCGGCTTCGCTGAGCGCCTTGAGCTGGCCGTAGAGCTCCATGTTGGCGCGCATGGTTTCCCAGGTCTCGGCCATCGCGTCCTTGCCGGTGTATTGCGCCAGCGCCGAGTCTTCGTCGATGCCGTGCTTGCTGCCATCGGCATAGACCGAGATCGTGGAGATGAACAGGTAGTGCCCGACGTTCCCGGCCAGGACCTTGCCGGCGTCGCGCACCCAGTACGGCAGGCTGGTGGGGTTGTCGATGCACACATCCCACTTGCGGCCTTCGAGCGACGTGAGGTCGCCGGTGATGCGGTCACCGGCCAGCTGCTCGACCTGGTCAGCCCACTCCAGCGCTGGACGCTTGCCGCGGTTGAAGGTGGTCACCTTGTGGCCACGCGCCAGCGCATAGGCCACCTGGAAGGGACCGGTGAAGCCGGTGCCACCCAGGATCAGGATGTTCAGCGGTTTTGCCGCCTTCGGGATGCCGGCCACGGCGGCCTGCGCAGCGGCGAAGGACGGCAGGGCGGCGCCGGCAGCCGCGAGGGCCCCCAGCTTGAGCAGGTCGCGACGGGTGGTCATGGCTGTCTCTCGGAGTGGATGGCTGGGCACGAGCCCGCACCATGGCAGGCCCCGTGGCCTCGCGCACATGGCGAAAGTTGGGGTCGCCAGGCGGGGCACGTAGACTGGCCCCGGCCGGGATCCCTGGCCAGCCCCGCCGCAGGAGGACACGCGTCGCGATGACTGCCAGGACCACGGCTTCATGGCTGCTACGCGCCGTCGGTGCCCTGCCGGATGCGCTGACGGCAGGGTTTTTCATCGTGCTGTGGGTGGCGCCCCAGTGGCTGTGGCCGCAGGCGCTGCGCACCGGTCTGTTGATGATGCTGGTCGAATTCATCCTGGTGCATGCCGCCGGGATGCTGGGTGGCATGGTGCTGGCGCGGCAAGGCGACGCCGGCCAGCGCTGGAAGCCGATCGTGGGCTTCGGTGCGTTGTACCTGGTGTTCATCGCCGCCTGGTCCTGGCAGTTCCAGGCCTGGTGGCCCTTCCTGGCGCTGGGCTGGCTGCTGGCCGGCAAGCTTTCGCTGGTGCTGCAGCCCCTGCCCGACGCGGACAGGCGCCACCGCCTGCAGTCGGACTGGGCCATCGGCGTCATGGCCTACCTGGCCGGCGTCTTCATCACCACCTTCCTGCCGCTGCCACGGCTCGGGCTGACGCGCACGGTGGTGGCCGCCGCCGACCTGCCCGGCGGTGGCGGCCACTGGCTGAGCCATCCGCAGTCGGTGGTGGCGTTTGGCGCCTTCTATTTCGGCGTGCTGGCGCTGGTCAAGGCCATGGACTGGCGCCTGCGCGCGAGCCATCTCCCACCGGGGCCGCGTCCACAGCCCTGAGGCCCGCCTCGGGGCCGTCGATCAGGGCTCGGCGGCGACTTCCGCGCCCAGGTTCCAGGCGGACAGCTTGCCGTCGCGCAGCGACACGCTCACCAGATGCGGCTCGCGGATCCGGACGTCGTCATCGACGCGCTGCGCGACGCCGTAGGCGACCAGATGGTCGCCCAGGTGCCAGGCAGTCACGGGCAGGTCCATGCCGCCATCACTCAGCGGCAGTTCGGCCTGCCAGCGCGCCGCCAGGTCGGGGCCGAAGCGGGTGAGCAGCAGCCGGCCCTCGTCGTCGATGCGGGTGCGGTGCCAGACCAGGAGGTCCTCGTTGTCGAGCCCGACCGGCGCGTCGGTCACCGGATCGCGGACAAAGCGCCCGCGCAGCAGCACCGGAGAGCCCGGCACGGGCGCTTGTTCGACAATCCGCAGGAAGGTTTCGTCGAAACGCTGGGTCGGCGCCAGGCGGATGCGCCGGAACGTGCGCCGCGCCATGGCGCCATCGTCGTCGATCGAATAGGGAAACAGGGCGTGGTCGCCGAAGGTATCGTCCACGGCATCCGCGGCTTCGTCGTCGGTGTACAGCGCCAGCCACGCCTGCTCCGACAGCACCTTGTGCCGGACCAGCGGTGTCAGCAGCCGCAGGGGAACCACGCGCGGCATGCCATTTGACTTGAGCGGCACCGGCGGCTGCGCGGCTTGCCGTGGCACATGGTCCCTGACCTGCAGATCAGGGCCGGAAAGGCGCACGACCCGCGCGTCGGCCAGGGTAATCACGGGGCCCTGGTCGAAGCCCCACAGCCGGCCCTCGGACGGCAGCAGGCCCGCCAGCTCCGGTCGCAGGCGCTGGATCCCTTCGGAATCGTGCACGATCGCGCCCGTGCTGGCGTCCAGGGCGTAGGGATGCTTGTCCACCAGCAGCCAGACCAGGTCGCCGTCCTGGCCGAGCAGCCGCCCCGACACCGCCGAGCCGATGATCCGCGAGGGAATCACCTGTCCCGGCGTGACCTCATCATCCTTGTACGTCACGATTCGCCGCTTCCAGAGCGGCTTCACGCTCACGGGATCGAAGGCCTGCACGTCGAAGTGGAAGAAGGTGTCCCTGCGCAGCGTGGAAATGCTGTTGCGCCGTCCTCCCGAGCCGGACCGGATCTCGCGCACCTCCTGCTGTTTCTGCAGCACCCAAAGCTGGCGCCCGGCATCCACCTGGACCAGGCCGATGCCTCCCTGCACCTGCGGAGGCTCGAAGCGCGTGTTGCTGCACGCCGCCAGCAGCGCCACCAGTGCGGCGGCAAGCACTCCCATCCGTCCCATGACCCCTCTCCCCGGCCCATCCCCGACGGCGCCGCTCCGCGGATTCAACGGGAGCCGGGGTTGGCTCCGGACAGGGCCGTCCCTGGCCCGCGTGCGGCCTTATCCGAGGCTGCTGATGATGGCCTGGTTGAAGGCCGGGATGTCGTCGGGCTTGCGGCTGGTGATCAGGTTGCCGTCGACGACGACTTCCTTGTCCTGCCAGCGGCCACCGGCGTTCTCGACGTCGGTGCGCACGGACGGCCAGGACGTGAGGTCGCGACCCTTGGCGATGCCGGTTTCGGCGAGCAGCCAGGGCGCGTGGCAGATCGCGGCGATCGGCTTCTTCTCGGCATCGAAGCTGCGGACGAAGTCCAGTGCTTCTTTATTGATGCGCAGCTGGTCGGGATTGATGACGCCGCCCGGCAGCACCAGTGCGTCGTAGTCCTGCGCCTTGGCGCTGGACAGCTTGACGTCCACGTCGACCGATTCGCCCCAGTCCTTGCCCTTCCAGCCGCGGATGCTGCCCGACTCGGGCGACACCACGTCAACGGTGAAGCCGGCAGCCTTGAGCTTCTCGCGTGGCTCCATCAGTTCGGACTGTTCGAAACCGTTGGTGGCGAGTATCGCGATGCGCTTGTTCTTGCTCATGCGTAGGCTCCTGAAGCTTTAGGGGGAGCCTCGAGTATTGCGCCGCGTGTATTGCCCTGAAGTGAACCCGGGCACGCCGGCGGCAAGCCCGCGTTCAGCGTGCGAGGCAGCGGCGGTAGCGGTCGTACACGCGATTGGCGAACCAGGCCGTGCTCAGTTCCCGGGTGATCTTCGGGCTCTCGAGGCGGATGCCCGGCAGCAGCTCGCGCGGCAACGGCTTGCCGGCGCGGCCTTCGGCGATGGCGAAAACCTGCCGGAACAGCGCGCTGTCGTTGAATTCGAGACGGCCACCCTGCCCCAGCGCACGCCGGATCGCCCGCTCGTCCATGCCCAGCTGGCCGGCAAGCTGCCGTACCGCACGTTCTGTTTCCCCCGGCTCGTCCAGCGGGGCGCCGGGATTGAGCAGGTCACCATCGAGTGCGAGCTGGCGGCCCGTGGCCACCGCCACCGCATTCTGGAAAGCGGCATTGCGGCTGGCATACCAACCGGCGTTGTAGTCCGCGAACCGGTGCACCTTGCGCACATAGGGCGTTTGATAGCCCAGCAGGTGGGCGATACCGAAGTACATGCCGCCGCGACGGGTGAATACCTCCCGGCGGATGCTGCCCTGCACTTCGTAGGGATAATCGTCGGCATTCTCCTCCGCGAACGGGATCGATACCTGCATCGGGCCGCCGGTCTGCACGGGGTTCCAGTTCTCGAACAGGCGCTTGCCCAAGGGCACGCGGCCGACCAGGTCCTCATACACCTCGCTGAGCTCGCGCTCGGTGCGCACGACCGCCAGCCGGTCGGCGTAGCTGCGGCCGTCGCTGGAGGGCAACCTGAGGGCGGTATTCAAGGCGAAAAGCGGGATGTGTTTGGCCTTCGCGCGGCGTTCGAGTTCCCCGCGCGCGACGTTCGCCAGGTTCGGCACCACGGGATCGGCCACGTAACCAGACTCCTGCTCCAGCACGGCCAGCACCGAGCAGATGTTCTCGGGGTTGGCCGGCAGGCGCTGCGCCTGCAGGGCCACGGCGATATCCCTGGCCCAGCCCTGCCGGTCGGCGACGTTCGCAGGAATGCGGCCGGCCACGTCGGCCTGCACCTGATCGACCGAGGGGCCCCTGGGCGCCGTGGCGCAGGCGCCCAAGAGCACAAGCAGCACAGCCAGTCCCGCGACGCGCAGGGCGGACAGCGGGCGCAAGCCCTAGCCCGCCTGCCGCAGGATGCCCACGCCCATCACGATCGAGTACGCGAACATGAAGGCCACGAAGACCCAGGTGAGATAGGTCCAGCGGTTCGGCCGCCTGCCCGCCCGCACCCGCATCCAGGTCAGGGGCACGAAGACGAACAGCAGCACGAACGCCGGCAGGAAGTAGTAGAACGCGGGATGCATGTTCATCCGGGTGGGCCCTGCGGTCAGGAATGCGCCAGCGCGTAATCCAGCGCGGCGCGCACCGCCGCCACCTGGGCATCGTTGCACTGTTCGGGCGTTGCGCGGGGGCTGTCGGGATAAACCTCGGTGGTGGTGCGGTATTTCGCGCGCGTGATGCCGGCGCACAGCTGCAATTCGCGGCAGGGGTAGTTGATCACACCCGGCGCCAAAACCTTGGAGCCGATGATCTCGCCGTTCCCGTCGGCCGGCGCGATATGGGTGACCTTCTCCACCGCGGCAATGATGGCGGCCTGGAACCCGGGTTGCGGGTCCTCGGTGTCGCCGACCAGGTAGAACCCGTCGGGAATTTCCTCCGGCGAGGTGGTCTTGCCGTCGCGCGCCGCCTTGGCGGGCCGGAACTCGGAATCGTCGGTGTCCGTGGTCTCATGCAGGTCAATGTGCACGAGGAACTTGTCGGCCAGCGGCTGCACGAGGCGGACCAGCGCCGCCGACTCGGCGCAGGCGCTGTCCGCGACGAAGCTGCGGTTGGGGTCGATGGCCAACGGGTTCCAGCGCTGCACGCGCTCATAGGCCCAGGCGCTGACGCAGGGCACGACCAGCACGTTCATGCGGCCGTCGTACTCGGCCAGGTGCTGTTCGAGAAACTGCAGCGCACCGTGCACGCCGCTGGTTTCGTAGCCGTGCACGCCGCCGGTGACCAGCGCCGTCGGAAGCGTCTCGTCCCAGGCCTTGCTGCGCACGGCGTACATCGGATAGCTGCCGTCGGGCGAATGGTCGATCACCGCATAGGCGACGACGTCGGTGTTCGCACGCAGCGCCTCGATACGGGAAAGCACGTCGGTCTCGTAGCTCCGACTGGGCTTCCGGGCTGCGCGCCAGGCGGCGCGCTCCTCGTCGCCCCAGGGCTGGCCGGGCGTGCCAATGGGATAGAAATGGGTGGAATTCACGTGATTCGGCACCGTGGTTCAGGAGTCGACCGCCACTTTATCACCCGCCCCGGGAGCGCCTGGCGAGCGGCCCCGGGAGCTCGGCGGGTTCGGGCCCGCCTGGCCTGTCCCCGGCGCGGGCTACGTATTATTCGCGGATATCCCAAGCATCCAGGCATCTCCAATGCGACGACTACTTCTGCCCCTGCTGTTGCTGACCAGCGCCGCCGCCCACGCCGCCGAGCTCAAGGCCCCCGACGAGGCGAACCTGGACAGCAAGGTAACGGTCGAAGTCGTGGGCGATGTCGATGCCAGGGCCTTCGTCTCCATCGTTGCGCCGGACGCCGCCGAAGGCAGCTACGACAGCTACGAATACACCAGCCAGCCGCGCCTGCAGATCCGTACGCCCGCCAGCGCCGGCGACTACGAAGTCCGCCTGCTCGACGCCCAGTCGCCCTACCCGACCCTGGCCCGGCGACCGATCCGCATCGTGCTGCCCAACGCCTCTTTGCAGGCGCCGGACGAACAGCCCATCGGCACGGCCTTCACCATCACCTGGACAGGTCCCAGCCAGAACCGCGAATACATCACCCTGGTGCCAGCCGATGCCGCGGACGGCAATTACGAGGGCTACGCCTACGCCGAAGGCGACGGCAAGGGCACGGTGACGCTGACGACGCCGACCACGCCCGGTGACTATCAATTGCGCTTCATGACCGGCCACACGAACAAGGTGCTCGCGCGCCGTCCGCTGCGCGTCGGCGACAGCGAAGCGACGATCACCGCGCCTCCGACCGTGGCCATGGGTGCCTCCTTCGAGGCCGGCTGGACCGGACCCGACAACGCCCGCAACTTCCTGACCGTGGTGGCGCCGGATGCTGCCACGGGCGCCTACGATCACTTTGCCTACACCAGCGCGCCCTCGGTCACCCTGGTGGCGCCGGAAACCCCGGGCGAATTCGAAGTGCGCCTGGTCAGTGCCGACAGCACCCGCGTACTGGCGCGCAAGCCGATCTCGGTGCAAGCGGCCCAGGCCAGCGTCAAGGCGCCAGCCAGCGTGGAGGCCGGCAGCACCTTCCAGGCCGGCTGGACCGGGCCCGGCAACGAACTCGACTACCTGGCCGTGACCGAGGTGGGCAAGCCCGGGAAGTACATCGAGTACACCTACACCCGGCGCGGCAACCCGCTGGACCTGCGTGCCCCGCGAACGCCCGGCGACTACGAACTGCACTACCTCACCGGCCGCAGCAACCAGACGCTGGCCAGCCAGCCGCTTCGGGTCACGCCCGCGGCGTCGCCGGGCTCGCTGCGCGTCGTGTCCTCCCCGGACGCGGCCGACGCGGCTGCCGGCGCGACAGGCCAGGGTCCGGACGCCGTCGAGCTGATCCTCGACGCTTCCGGCAGCATGCTCCAGCGCCTGGGCAACGAGCGCCGCATCGACATCGCCCGCAAGGCGCTCGCGAGCCTGGTGCAGGACCAACTGGCTGACGGCACGCGGGTGGCCCTGCGCGTCTTCGGCCACCGCAAGCCCGATGCCTGCGACACCGAACTGCTGGCGCCGCTGGCGCCGCTCAATCGCAGCGCGCTGGCGGCCACGGTGCGCGGCATCGAAGCAAAGAACCTGGCCAAGACCCCCATTGGCGCATCGCTGGAAGCGGTTGCCGAGGACCTGGCCGGCGTCGAAGGCCGGGCCGTGGTGGTGCTGGTCACCGATGGCGAGGAGACCTGCGGCGGCGACCCGGCCGCGGCCATCGCGAAACTCAAGGCTTCGGGCTTCCAGGTGTCGCTCAACATCGTCGGTTTCGCCATCGACGAGTTCGCGCTCGAGCAGCAGTTCCGCGAATGGGCCCGGCTGGGCAACGGCGCCTACTTCGCCGCCACCGACGCCGCTGGCCTGGCCAGCGGTATTTCCCAGGCCACCCAGCCCGCCGTGTTCACGGTGCTGCGCGACGATGAGGCCGTAGCCTCGGGCGTGGTCGGCGGCAAGGCCCTGAGCCTGGCACCCGGCAGCTACATCGTGCGCATCGGCACGCGTGAACTGAAGGCGATGATTGCCTCGGGCGAGGAGACGGTGGTCCGTCCCGAATGATGGCCGCGCCGGACCCCAGCGCGATCCACTCAGAACACCGGGGGTGGGCCGGCCCACAGGGCCGGTCGCTGGTCCAGCCAGTGGCGGGCATCCTCTTCCGTTTCGAACACGTCCCCGTCGAAGGCCAGGGCCCTGGCCAGGACGATGTCGAATCGCTCACCGTCGTTGAGCGAGCGGGGGCTGATCATCGCGACCTTCATGCCACCGCCGGCGGTGGCCGCCCAACGGCGGACCATCACCAGCCGGGCGGAAAGGTCCGGCTTGGGAAAGCCGCACAGGCCGCGGATGTCTATCAGCAAGCGCCGGACTCCCTCCTCGCGCGCCTTGCGCAGGCAGGCATCAATCTCGTCCACGGCCTGTCCCAGGGTACGCACCCCTTCCAGCCGAACCACGTGGACGTCTCCAGGCATGGCGCATTACAGACCCGCGACCCCGGACTGCGCAAGCGGCAACCGGCCTCGCGCGGGGACCGGCGCGACGCAGGCTCGGTGCCCCAGGCACCCGTACCCAAGGAGACCCCTTGGCGCCATCGGTGCGGGGCGGGACTTCCGGCGGCTCGCGGACGGCAGTAGGCTGGTCCCTCAGCCCGCGCCCCGCGCCTTCGCAGGAGACTGCCATGAGCTATGTCGATGGTTTCGTATTCGCCGTACCCAACGCCAACAAGCAGGCCTTCATTGATTACGCGAAGAAGTTCGACACCCTCTTCATGGAATTCGGCGCCACCCGGGTGGTCGAGTGTTGGGGCGACGACGTGCCAGACGGGAAGCAGACCGACTTCAAGCGCGCGGTGCAGTGCAAGGACGACGAAACCGTGGCGTTTTCCTGGATCGAGTGGCCCGACAAGGAAACGCGCGACGCGGGCATGAAGAAGATGATGGAAGACCCGCGCATGGACCCCAAGGCCAATCCGATGCCCCTGGACGGCGCGCGCATGATCTTCGGCGGCTTCAATCCGTTGGTCGACATCAAATAGCGCCAAAACCCGGGAGGGCGCACCATGCGTATCGCAGGTGGCTTCGCTTCCGCCCTGGCCCTGGTGCTGGCACTGCCGGCATTGGCCCAGACACCCACGCTGCAGGTGCAGCGCCAGCCGGTGGAGCTCCGGCCGGTGGCGATCGACCTGCCCCGGGCCGAGCTGGCCTTCTACCGCCGCGGCGATATTCCCGATAGCAGCGACAGCAAGTACCTGCCGCCGGACCGCACCGTCGCGGTTGAGTTCGAATCCAACCTGGACCGGGAGCCGCGCATCGGGCGGCTGATGTGGCAGGTCAGTCGCAATCCGTTCTATGGCCCCGTGGACGCGCCCATCGGCCTGGTCGCCAGCGGCCTGACCAGCGGGCGCGTGTTCGAGATCGACGTCCAGGCCTTCCACCCCAAGCCCGAACGTTTCAGGCGCGTCGCCGCCCTGCCCGCGCTGGCGCGCTCCGCGCAGCCGGAGGCCCCGGCGCTCGACCCCTCGGTGGCCCGCCTCGCCGCGCAGTCGGGCGCCACCTGGTCGCCGCCCGCGCCCCGCTACTACGTGCGCGTCGTGCCGGTCGATGACCGCCCAAGCCTCGACCCCAAGCGGCGTCCGGCGATCGTCGGAAAGCCCTCGCCGGCGCTTGAACTGGTCATGGCCGAGCCCCCCGAACCCAAGCCGGACATGTCGGGCTTCGAGGTCGTGTCTCGCGAAGACTTCGACCTGCGCCTGGCCAGGTTCCGCTACCAGCCCACCGTGCGGATCGAGCACTGGCCGGCAGGCTGCGAAGTCATCCCGCGCGACGACGGCAAGAATGCCATTGACGTCATCGGCGAGGTGCCCGGGGCGTTGGTGGACCTGGTCAACTGGGCGGCCACCGCCTACGGCGACCTCAAGAAGATGGCGGTCTCCCTGGTCGGCAGCCTGCTGCCCTTCGTTCCCGAGTCGGTGATCTCCATGGCGCTGGACACGGCGCTGGCGGCCGCCGGCATTCCGCCGTCGATCCCCAACATGGACCAACTGATGACTGGCGGCGCCGACTACCTGGCGACCCAGGTCGCCCAGCAGATCCCCGTTCCCGCCACTGGAGCGCTGGCCGAAATGGCGATGGAAGAAGCGCGCGAGGAGATCCGCCAGCGCACGCGCCAGGCCCTGCTTGACACCGCCCGCGAAATGGCACGCAAGCAGCGCGAATCGGTGCACTGGTGCCGCCGATACATTGCCGACCCCTACTTCGAGGTGACCCTGCGCAACGCCGGCTCCAAGCCCGTGAGCAACGCCCAGCTGATCCTGGGCAACAGCGGCGACCTGCTGGAAACGACAATCGTCGGCATTGCCCACATGGACCCGGGCCAGGAGTTCACCATTCCGATCGCCTACCGCCAGAACAAGAACGTGGTGGTGCGCTGGGCCTCGCAGCTGCCGGAAGATGACCGCCGACGGGCGGTGCTGGATTGGTGGCAGCGGTACCAGACCACCCCGATCAGCTTCACGGTCTCCGCCACGATGCGCGTCGAGTGCCGGGGCGACGGTAGTTGCAGCGCAACGGCGCGCACCCTGCTCAAGACGCCACGGCGGCTCTGGGACAACGCGCCCGCTTACCAGACCACGGGGAAATAGCGCCGGGGATATTGCCCCGGCGACACGCAATCGTGGACAATGCGCCCATGCGAACTTTCGTGCTCCGGGCCCGCGCCGCCCCCACCGACAGCAGCAAGCTCCTGGCCTCGGTCGGCGGCGATGCCCACGCCGAGATCCTGGCGCACACGCTGATGAACGCCATCTTCGTGGCCCAGTCGCACCGACCCGACGTGGTGGTTTACCTGGTGCTGGAAAGCACCCAGGACTATTCGCGCACCGTTCGGTTCGAAGCCGATGCCATGCACGAACTGAACGGCTTCAACGAACAGGCGCTGCTGGGCAAGGTCGCCAAGGCGCTGGACGCCTCGCGGGGCATGGGCAAGGAGGAAACCCGGCCGGTGGAAAGCGGCGTCACCGTGCAGACCATCAGCTTCGAGCGCCTGGTGCAGCAGCTTGCGCAGAACCAGCCGCTGTTCGTGATGGACAGGAAAGGCAAGCCGATCCGCGATCAGGCCTTCCCCGCCAACCCCTGCTTCCTGCTGACCGACCACATCCCGATGCCCAAGAACACCTTCCACACCCTGGACCGCCTGGGGGCGACCCGGATAACGCTGGGCAAGACGATGCTGTTCGCGTCGCAGTGCGTGGTGCTGATCCACCACGAACTGGACCAGCGCCAGGCGTAGTCGACCATGGGATCCAAAAGCTCCATAAAACTCAGTTACAGCTGGAGCGAGCTCGCGCCGGTGCGGCCGCTATATGTGACCACCTTGGTCGCTCAATTGATCGGCGCCGGCGTCGGCCTGAGTACCTTCGGAACGACGCACTTCTTCGAGGCTCTGTGGCTTGGCGGTGCACTTGCCACTTTTCCAGGCTTCGTCGCCGGCTTGTTCGTACAGCGATTCCTGCGACCCGGAAGCTTGACCAGAAATCGGCAGATGGTGCTCTTCATGGGATTCGTTGCGTTTTTCCTGACTACTTTCGCCGCCTTCTTTCCGCCATCCGTAGGGCCGGACTGATCAATTATTCAACGCGCCGACGCCGGCGCGGATCAACTCAGGGTCTTGGGCCTCATGTCCAGCTGGATCGCCATCACATTCTTCTTCGCGGGCATCTCGATTCTTGCGTGGATCTTCTACGCGGCATATGCACTGCCCTTGTTCAAGGACGCGTATCCAGAAGAATTCAGGTCATGTGGATCTCCGTCCATGATCTGGATCGGGGACGGCACATTCTTCGCCTACCTCGTCAGGAACAAGCACAGACGCCTGAGCGACCCGTTCATCGTTCGAATTCTTGATCGGCTCAAGTGGATCCATCTCTTCTCGCACCTTTGCCTCGCAGCATTTGGACTCACACTAGTGGCTGGTCTTGCGGCCTGACCGGTCCTGCCATCGTGAGCCCTCGACGCGACCTGACTTTCGTGTACGCCGACAGGCGGCATGGCACCACGGGTGTCTGAGCGCCGGCTAGCCGTAGCGCCGGCGGTGGCCGTCGAGTACGCCGGACACCTTCTGCAGCGCGTCTTCGACTTCTTTCCTGAAGCCGCCGGGCGGCAGTTCGCGTACGGCCGAGTGGGCGGCGCAGACGATCGATGTCTTCGACCAGGCCGAGGCCAGCCAGCGCGCCCAGCCGGCGTAGGCGTCGGCGGCGCCGGGCTCCTGCTTCAGCGCACGCGAGAGCATGGGGTGCATGCGCAGCGAGGACTGCGGGAGGATCTTGCCCAGGGTGCCGGAGGCAGCCATCACGTTGAAGGTGTCGTCCACGTGCACGATGCCGCTTTGCCGGTGGCGAACCAGCACCGAAGCGACGTGCACGCGCTCGTCCGCCGACACGAAGTGCACGCCTTCGGGCACGGACAGGTTGAAGGTGTCGGCCAGCGGATGGTCGTCACCCCAGTCTTCGACCGGCGCGTCCGACCAGGGCAGCGACGGCGCCTTCTGGCGATGCCGCGCCGTGCCGTACAGCGTCGCCTTCGGGAACAGCTGGTGCGTGGCTTCCACGTGCAGGGTATGGAAGGGATGCACGTGCATCACCGCCTCGACCTTTTCGCCGTTGCCGGTGAGGGCCAGCAACGCTTCGCGCTGGGCGTCGTCGAGCTCGCAGCCGTCGAGGACCACGAACCTTCCGTTGTCGCGCTTGACCACGGACATGTGCGTGCCGATGTTGAGCACGCCCACGACGCGGAATACACCCCGGATGTTCCAGAAGGTATCGGCAAGCTTTTCCATGGGGCGGCCTCCTAGGGCGCGAGCCAATCCGGCGGCGGAATGCGCGTGTGCGCTTCGGTCAGGCCCTTGGACCATTCGCTGCGCAGCATCTCAAAATACTCATCGCCTTCGCTGATTCGCTGCTCGACGACATTGTCGATGCTGTCGTTCTGGTAGACCAGCAAGTCCAGCGGCATGCCGACACTGAGGTTGGAGCGCAGCGTCGAATCCATCGAGATCAGCGCCAGCTTCACGCCTTCGATCAGGCTGGTTTCGCGGCTCACCGCGCGGTCGAGCATGGGCTTGCCGTATTTGTGCTCGCCGATCTGCAGGTAGGGCGTGTCGGCCGTGGCCTCGATGAAGTTGCCGGCGGCGTAGATGTGGAACAGGCGCAGGGTGCGCCCGGCGATCTGCCCGCCCAGCATGATGGACACGTCGAAGGAGACGTCCTGCTGCTTCATCGCCTCGCCGTGGGTCCGGTGCACCTTGCGCACGGCCTCGCCCAGCAGGGCGGCGGCGCGGAACATCGTGGGCACGGTGTAGATGGTTTCGACGTTGCCGGTCTCGGGATCGGGCAAGCCGTCCTGGACGAGGTTGAGCACCGCCTGGGAAATCGCCAGGTTTCCGGCCGTGAGCGTGGCCATCAGTCGCTCGCCGGGCACGTGGAACTTCTGCAGCTTCGAGAAGCAGGAAATGTTGTCGAACCCGGCATTGGTGCGGGTATCACCCAGCATCACCAGGCCCTCGTCGAGCAGCAAGCCAACACAATAGGTCACGCGAGACTCCTTTGAAGCAGGTGGTGCCTATTGTGCACCCTGCGTGCCCTGGGTGATGCGCACATCCACGTCCAGGGTTTCTTCGCCGCCACCGCGATGCACCCCGCGCATGGGGGCGGCGTCGTGGTAATCGCGACCGCAGGCCACGCGTACATAGTGCTCGTCGGGCGAAACGCGGTTGGCCGGGTCGAAGCCCACCCAGCCCAAACTCTCGATGAACAGCTCGGCCCAGGCATGGCTGGCCGCCGCCGAATCCTGCTCCATTGGGCACAGATAGCCGCTGATGTAGCGCGCCGGCACGCCCAGGTGCCGGGCCGCGGCGATCAGGACGTGGGCATGGTCCTGGCAAACGCCCTGCCCGGCCTCGAAGGCCTCGGCGGCGACGGTGCCGGCGTGGGTGGTATCGGGCACGTAATCGACCTTGTCGCGCACGGCCTGTACCAGTCGGTGCAGGCGCTCGAGCGTGCTGCCCTCCCCGCCCACGGCGTCGGCGAGGCGGCAGATACCCGGCGATGGCGCCGTCAGCGGGGTCGGATGCAGGAAGAACATCGGTGGCAGCCCGCCGGCGTCGTCGCCGTGCACGCCGCTGCGGTCGTGCGTCTGCACCTGGCCACGCACCGTGACCTGCAGCGCGGAGACTGGACCATCAATGGCATGGCTGGCCACCGGATTACCGAAGCCCTCCACCGAGGTCGAGCGCAGCGACTTGCCGTTGACGTCCACGCGCCAGGACTTGATCGTCTGGCTGCCGCTGGGCGCGGGCCACAGCCGCAGGGCCTGGGCGACACCCCAGGCGGGCTCGGCGTAGCGGTAATGGGAGTCGTGGAAGAGGGTCAGCAGCATGGTCAGAACAAATGTCCCTTGGCGATTTCCGAGCCGAGATCGCGGGTGCGGTCGACGACGTCGGTGAGGTACTCATGCAGGCCGTCTTCGATCACCTTGTCGATCCGGGCGAATCGCAGCTGGGCGTACATGGCATGGGCCTGGCGCCGGGCGTCGGCGGCCAGGTCCGGGTCCTGGGCCTGGATGGCGTCCAGGTGCTGGGTGATCTGTTCGTAACAGAACGCCAGCGAGCGCGGGAACACCGTGCGCTTGATCAGCAGCTCGGCCACGTGCGCCGGCTGCACCCGGCCCTTGAACAGCACGCGATAGGCCCGGCGGGCACCCACCACGCGCAGGATGGCCAGCCACTGGTAATAGTCCACCACGCCGCCGACGTCGCTGACGTCGGGCAGGCGCACGTGGTACTTCACGTCCAGCAAGCGGGCGGTGTTGTCGGCACGCTCGAGGAACTGGCCGGTACGGATGAAGCAGAAGCTGTCCCGGCGCAACATGCCGTTCGAGCAGACGCCATGGAACAGGCCCACGCGCGCCTTCACCCACTCCAGGAACTCGGCCAGGCGGTCGGCGTCGAGCGGGCCGTCGGTGAAGCCGGCCAGCTCCTGCGAGGCCACGTTCACCGCCTCCCACATCTCGGTGGTCAACGAGGTGCGCACCGAGCGCGCGTTGCGGCGGGCGGTTTCGATGCAGTTGGCGATGGACGAGGGGTTGCTGCGGTCGAAGGCCAGGAAGCGGATGACGCCTTCTTCGTCCGGCGTGTCGCCGGCTTCATTGAAGCTCTCCAGGCAGCCGGCCGCGACGATGGCCGATTCCCATTCGCTGCTGCGGTCGTCGTCCACGCGCACGGCATTCATGTGCCCGGCCACCTGCAGCAGGCGCGCCACGTAGTCGGCCCGCTCCATGTAACGGGCCAGCCAGAACAGGTCACCGGCGGTACGTGCGAGCATCACTCCTCCAACACCCAGGTGTCCTTGGTGCCACCGCCCTGCGACGAATTGACCACCAGGGAGCCTTCCTTCAGGGCCACGCGGGTCAGCCCGCCCGGCACCACGCGCATCTTGTCGCTGCCCGAAAGCACGAACGGCCGCAGATCGACATGGCGCGGCGCGACGCCGGACTCCACGAAGGTCGGCACCGTCGAGAGCGCCAGCGTGGGCTGGGCGATATAGGTTTCGGGTTTGGTCTTGAGCAGGTCGCGGAACTCCTGCAGCTGCGCCTTGCTCGCATGCGGCCCCACCAGCATGCCGTAGCCGCCGGAGCCATGGACCGCCTTCACGACCAGTTCGTCCAGGTGCTCGAGCACGTACTTGAGCTCATCGGGCTTGCTGCAGTCGTAGGTCGGGACGTTGCTCAGCAACGGCTCTTCGCCCAGGTAGAAGCGGACCATCTCCGGCACGTGGATGTACACGGCCTTGTCGTCGGCGATGCCGCCGCCGATGGCATTGGTGATGGTCAGGTTGCCGGCGCGCTCGGCGAAGTGCAGGCCGGCGCAGCCGAGCATCGACTCGGGGCGGAACACCAGCGGATCCAGGTAGGCGTCGTCGATGCGCCGGTAGATGACGTCCACGCGCTCCAGGCCCGCCGTCGTGCGCATGTAGCAAATATCGTTGCGTACGATCAGGTCTGCGCCTTCGACCAGGTCGATGCCCATCTCGTCGGCCAGGAAGGCATGTTCGTAATAGGCGCTGTTGTGGATGCCCGGCGTCAGCAGGGCCACCGCGGGTTCGCCCTGGCAGTTGGGCGGCGCAACCGAGCGCAGGGTTTCAAGCAGCTCGTCGGCGTAGTGCGCCACCGGTGCCACCCGCGCGCGACGGAACAGGTCCGGGAACAGGCGCTGCATCACTTCCCGGTTCTCGACCATGTACGACACGCCCGAGGGCGTGCGGCAATTGTCCTCTAGCACGTAGTAGTCGTCGGGGCCGGTGCGCACCATGTCAATGCCCGAGATGTGCGAATAGATGTGGCCCGGCAGGTCCAGCCCGTTCATTTCCGGGCGGAACTCGGCGTTGTGCAGGATCAGTTTTTCGGGGATGCGCCCGGCGCGAATGATGTCGCGGTCGTGATACACATCGTGCAGGAAGGCATTGAGTGCCTTGGCGCGCTGCTCGAGGCCCTTCCGGAGCCGCTGCCATTCGGCCTGGGCCATCACGCGCGGGATCAGATCGAAGGGGATGAGGCGTTCGGCGTCGCCGCCTTCGGTGTACACCGCGAAGGTGATGCCGATGCGCCGGAACAGCACTTCCGCCTCGCGACGCTTGAGCGCCAGTTGCTCGGCCGTGGCGGACTTGAGCCAGGCATCGATCAGCGAATAAGGCGGCCGGATCTGGTCGGGCCAGCCCATTTCGTCGAAAGGCGGCGTTTGCGGCGGCATCCTGGCTCCTTCGTCGAACGAAGACTCAGGGTAACACCCTGCAACATGGCCACTTCACGCAAATTTAAGGAGTTCGAACGATCCGTTCAGGCTCAGTCGTTCGTCTCACCGCCCTTGCACGTTGCTTGCGATAGAAAAAAGCAAAGCAGACGATCAAGGAGTTCCCGCCCATGGCCAATGCCAGGAGCGCCGCGAAGAAACACGCCGACGAAGACATCTTCGAAGCCGCCTTCTCCCGCGTGCACAGCGCCGCCAAACGCATCGGCATCCACGACGAAGTCCTGCAGGCGCTGCACTACCCGCGAGAGACCCTCGCCGCCAACCTGCTGCTGCGCCACGACGACGGCAGCCTCAGCAGCCACAAGGCCTGGCGTTGCCGCTACAACGATGCGCTGGGCCCGACCAAGGGTGGAATCCGCTTCCATGCCGGCAGCAACATGCGCGAAGTGATGGCGCTGTCGCTGTGGATGACGATGAAGTGCGCCGTGGTGGACATCCCCTTCGGCGGCGCGAAAGGCGCGGTATGCGTCGACCGCAAGGCCCTCTCGGACACCGAACTGCAGCGGTTGGCCCACGCCTACGTGCAGGCCTTCCGCCGCATGATCGGCCCCGAACGCGACATCCCCGCGCCGGACGTCAACACCGACGCGCGGGTGATGGCCTGGATGGCCGACGAATACGGCCGCTGCCAGGGCCATCCCGCGCCCGGCGTGGTGACCGGCAAGCCCGTCGCCATCGGCGGCTCGGAGGGTCGCGACGGCGCCACCGGCATGGGCGCGCACCTGGTGCTGCGGGAACTGGCGCAGCGCCTGGACCTGAGCCCCGGCAACACCCGCGTGGCGATCCTTGGCTTCGGCAAGGCCGGCGGTGCCCTGGCGGGCCTCCTTCAGGAGGCCGGCTACCGCATTGTTGGCCTGGCGGACTCCGGCGGTGCGATCACTGCAAAGGACGGCCTGAACGTGGCCGCCGTCCGCGAGGACAAACGTCGCCACGGCAGCGTCGCGGACCACGCGGGCAAGGGCATCCGCAAACATGCCAGCGCAGAAACCCTGGTGGGCTGCGACTGCGACCTGTTGGTGCCGGCGGCCCTGCAGGACCAGCTGAATGCCGACAACGCCGGCAAGGTAAAAGCCCGCGTCGTGCTGGAAGTCGCCAACGGCCCGACCACCCCTGCCGCCGATGCCATCCTTGCGAAGGCCGGCGTGCAGGTGATACCGGACATCCTGGCCAACGCCGGCGGCGTTACGGTCTCGTACTTCGAATGGCTGCAGAACCGCAGCGGCGACCGCTGGACCGCTGCCAAGGTGCAGTCGCGCCTTGAAGAGGTGATGAGCCAGTCAGCTCGCCGCGTCGGCGACACCGCGCTGGAGTTGGACAGCCCCCTGCGCGAGGCCGCCTACGCCGTGGCGCTACGCCGCCTGGAGGCAGCAGTCCTGGCCGTCAGCCCGCTTTGCCCCGAGCAAGTGGACGTCGTCGGCTCGGACTAAGCCGCCGCCTGGGCCACCGGGCCGTGCGGTTAGCCAGGCGTGAGGTGCACTCCGCCTTGGGTTTGGATATATACGAATCCACGAACCCTCCACCTGGAGCCCCTGATGATCCCCAAGAATCTTGTCTGCCTCTGGTACGACGGCACCGCGTTGGAAGCCGCCGAGTTCTACGCGGCCACCTTCCCCGACAGCGAAGTCAAAGCCGTACATCGCGCCCCGGGCGATTACCCGTCCGGCAAACAGGGCGACGTAATCACGGTCGAGTTCACCGTCATGGGCATTCCGTGCCTTGGGCTCAATGGCGGGGACACCTTCAAGCACAGCGAGGCCTTTTCGTTCCAGGTCGCCACCGACGACCAGGAGGAGACCGACCGTTACTGGAACGCCATCGTTGGCAATGGCGGCCAGGAAAGCGAGTGCGGCTGGTGCAAGGACAAGTGGGGCGTGTCCTGGCAGATCACCCCGCGCGTTCTAACCGAGGGCTACACCGACCCGGACCCGGCCGTGGCCAAGCGCTGCTTTGAGGCCATGATGACGATGCGCAAGATTGACGTGGCGGCGATTGAGGCGGCCCGGCGAGGTCAGTCGTAGACCGAAGGCGTTGTCTTCTCAAGTATTCTCATCGCCTCGGCATTCTTCTCCTCCCACGCCTTGAGTTCCTCTGGCGTAGTCGGCACCGAAGATTGCCGGACCGCTTGCTGTGGCGCGACCTGTCTGGCAGGCCTCGGTTTTTGGCTCGTAATGGGCAGGGACTGTTGGACAGATGTGGGTTTGGCTGCAGGCCGCGCTACGGAGTTCTTCAGGTTCTCGATCTGACTGCGGACAAACATCAATCCAGCAATCAGCAGGATCGCGGCCACTAGTAGTCGCAGCGCGAGCTCCTTCAATGCAGCTTCAGGAGACTGTCGTCTTCGACCCCAGCGCCCGCGGGTCTGGACGGTCATCACCGCATCAACTGCTTTATGGACAACCGGGATCCAATCGCTTCCCTGGGTGCGTGCGGGGATTGCTGCGCCGGCAGTAACGGCAGGAAGCATTCGTGCGTCAACCGTCTGGCGCAGTTCCGCTCCGTCGATCAGTGAGATCCTTGGAGATCGCGACGCTGCCTCTCTGGCAGCCACCGTGAACTCGCCACTAGTGACCAGAATGGCTCGGGTTGCCCCTCGGGTTTCCACCAACCCAAGCAACTGGTGTACGTCATTATGGGGAACCTGATTGGCATTCCAGTGCTTGCACTGAACAAGCACGGTCTCGCCTTCCCGATGAAGCACGAGGTCTACCCCGCCATCGAAACGGTGTGCGTTTTGGGCGGTACCAACATGCTCGACCCGAAAGCCTTCATTCCGGTAGTGCGCTGCGAGCAGGCGTTCGAAATCCTGCCAAGTTGTCTGAGACAGACCGTCTTTCCAGGCCGTTCGATTTCGCTTCAATCCCCAACCCATTTCATTACCCCTGCGTACTTCTACCTCTAGCCTGTGAAGGCACCGGGATCTGCCCATGGCCGCCGTACTTTCTGCACCTGGAAGCTTGGCCTCTGATGAGCGAGCGGAAATCAGATAACACTTTCACCACATTCAACTCAAGGAGGCCATCCTGCAGGCAGGTACCCCATCCCTTTCGGACCCTTCGAATTACGCCGTCATGACCGACCCTCTCCAGCCGCTATCCTAGGGGCACAATTGGACCGCCCCACATCCCGAGGAACACAAGCATGAACCTCATCAAACTTTTGGCCGCGCTTTGCGCGATCACCCTGATGGCTTCCGGCTGCGGCAGGGACGAGGAGCCTGCAGTCGCCCCCAGCGGCGGGGCCGAGGCCCAGGCGCCCGCCCCTGCCGGCGTCATCGAGATCGACGGCCGCACCTGGAACGTCGTGGCCGATGTCCAGTGCAGCGTCATGCCCGGTCCGGTCGTGTCCATCGCTGGCCACGCCGCTGAGGACGAGGCTGTCGAGATTGTCATCGACTACAACGGCGCCGAAGGCCCCACTGGCGTGAGCGTGACCAAACCCGACGGCACCGTTGATTGGACCGCCTACGCCAGCATGAACTTCCAGATCGAGCGCAAGCGCGTCCAGGGTGCGGGTTATTTCACCGGGACCACGCGCGGCGTCCAGAAACAGGCGGAAGGGCGGTTCGACGTCGACTGCCGCTAGGCGCGGCTATTGCGCCGGCGATCCAGCCAGGCCATCACCGCGCCGGCGGTCAGGCCATGGAACAGGATTGACAGCAGCACCACCATCACGACCACCGCCCACAGTTCGCGCGAATCGCGGAAGTAGGCGTGGTTCATCGCAAAGGCCAGGTAGTAGAAGGAGCCGATGCCGCGCACGCCGAACACGGCGATGGCCCAGCGGTCGTGCGGCGGCAATTTGGCGCCGATCAGCGCCAGCCAGCCGGCGAAGGGGCGCACTACCAGTACAAACACCAAGGCGAAGACGACGCCCTTCCAGTCGAGTGCCGACAGGATGCCACTGGCCAGCGCGCCGCCCAGCAGAAGCAACATCAGGGCCATCAGCAGCTTCTCGCACTGCTGGGCGAAGGTATCGAGCACGCCGTGGAATTCGATGGTGTCTTCCTTCTGGCGGATGACCAGCGCGGCCACGAACACGGCCAGGAATCCGTAGGTGTGGCACAGCTCGGCCACGCCATAGACGATCAGCGTGATCGCCAGGGCGGTAAGGCCCTCGCCGCTTTTCGAAAGCGTGGGTTCCTTTTCGCTGCGGAAGATCAGCAGCATCAGCACATAGCCCACCAGGATGCCGATCGCTGCGCCGCCGAGCACCCGCCACAGCACGTCGATGGTGATCCAGGTGCCCCAGTCCACCGGCGCGCCGTCGGTGGCCTGGGCCAGCGCCACCGCCAGCCAGACAAAGGGAAAGGCCAGGCCGTCGTTGAAGCCGGCCTCCGAGGTCAGCGCGAAGCGCACCGGGTCTTCGCCGCCCTCGCCGGGCGCGTAGACCTGCACGTCGCCGGCCAGCACCGGGTCGGTGGGCGCCAGCACGGCGCCGAGCAGCATGGCCGTGGCCACGCTGTAGCCCAGCCAGGCTTGGCCCAGCCAGAGCCCGGCGAGGATGGTGAGCGGCATGGTGATGCCCAGCAGCCGCCAGGTCAGCGACCAGCGCCTCCAGCCAAAGTGCGTGTCGATGCGCAGGCCCACGCCCACCAGTGCGACCAGCACCGCCAGTTCGGTCAGGCGTTCGGTGATCAGCGGAAAGCGCACCGGGTTGGCCGGCACCAGCGGCAGCGGCAGCGTGTAGACCAGGGCGCCCAGCGCGACATAGAGAATCGGCAGGGTCAGCGGGTTGCGCTTGACCAGGTGCGGCACCCAGGCGGCGCCCAGCAGCGCGAGCCCGACAAGCAACAGCGCGAATTCGTAAGCATCCATGCCCTAGGCCCCCAGGTCACGCAGTTGCTCGGAGAGGCTGCGCGTCTTTTCGGTGACTTGATCGCCGGTGTGCAGGGTGGACTTACGCTCGACCAGCAGGATGTGGCACTCCTGCTCGGCCACCGGGTTGTGGCGCACGCCCTTGGGAACCACGTACAGCTCGCCCTGCCCCAGTTCCACGTTGCCGGCCTCCATCTCGATGCGCAGGCGGCCGTGCAGTACGAAGAACAGCTCGTCCTCGTCGGCATGGGCATGCCAGCCGAAGGTGCCCTGCACCTTGGCGACCTTGACGTAGGCATCGTCGAGCTCGGCGATGACCCGGGGCGACCAGAGTTCGTCCAGGGACGCGGCGATTTGCTGGGGGGCGCGGACGGCGGGCATGGAGGGCTCCGGGGCAGAGGTGGCCAAAGAAGCCATCGTGCACCGAGGCCGCCAGTTCTCCAAGCTTGCTAGCGGCTGTCGAGATAGGCCTTGAGCGCCGCGATCTCCGCATCCGTCAGCACCGAATAGCGGAACGCCGCCACCTTGCTCATCAAGCCGCTGGCCGACTGGCCGCCCGTGGCAACTTCGCCGGTGCGCATCAGCCGGGTGAACTGTTCCGGGGTGTAGGCCTTCGCGACCACCAGGTTTGGCGGATCCGTGGGACCGCCCCAGCCGTTCAGATCCCAGCCGTGGCACTCGCCGCAGCTGGTGAACGCCAGGTGCCGGCCGAGGTCCACGCCGCCAGCAGGCGGCGCGGCGGGCGGCACGTTGCCGGGGCTGGGTTTCATGTCGGGCAGCCATTCGTGGCTGCCGTCGGCAATCGCCGCCGTGAGTTCAGGCGTCAAGGCGGAGCGCTCGGGGGCGCTTCCCGCCGTATCGGGCAAGGAACGCAGCCAGGCGGTGATGTCGCGCACTTCCTGGTGGCTCAGGTGCTGGAACATCTGGATGGGCATGCCCCAGGGCACGTGGCCATCGTGGGTCCGGCCTTCGTGCAGCAAGGCCGCCAGGCCCTCATCGGTGTACAGGTGACGCACCTGAGTGAGGTTGGGCGCGACGATAAGGCCCTGCTTCGGGTCCTCCACGAACACACGCCCGGCGGCATCGGCCCCGTGGCAGCCATTGCAGCCGACGCGGGTGGCAACACGCAGGCCTTCCACGGGGTCGCCGGCCGACGACACTGGCGCAGGCGCGACAGGGGCAGCGGCCTGCGCGGGCGCGGACTCTTCCGAACAGGCAGCTACCAGGGCCGCCGACAAGACCACGCAGAACATGCGACCGCGCATTCCAGCTTCCTTCCAGTACCTGCCAATGACGGAAGAAACGCGGGATGGACGCGGTCCAGGACGCTACTCCAGGCCGATCCAGTCCACCTGCAGATGGAAAGGCCCCTCGCGCTTGTCACCTATCAACAGGCCCAGTTCGCGCACCACGCCGCGATCCATGGGCGGGCCCTGCAGGTCGCGGCCGTGGGCGCTGGGGCGAAGGTCGGCCAGTGGAATGCGCACCGTGGTCCATTCGCCAGCGGTGGTGGAAAACCCGGCACCCCAGGACACCGTGATGCCGCGCCAGGTCGCATCGGTGGCCAGGCGAAGCTGGTACGGCCGGCCGTCGCCCCTCACCCGCAGCACCACCGCCTCCTTGCCGCTGAAATCGAAGCGCCGGCCCACCGTGCGCACCGACGAGAAGCCACCATTGTTGGCCAGCGAGAGCGTGCCGGTGAAATGCAGCACGCCGTCCAGGACCTGGGGACCGCCTTCGGAGCGGCCGCCCATCACGCCGTCGTTCACGGCGATCCAACGGGGCTCGTCGGCCTTCGGGTCGAAGGTGATCAGGGGTGTCATGGCGGTTTCCTGCCCCGGCGCGAGGGCCGGGAGCGAGATCATGGCGGCAAGCGATAGCCAGCGGATGAGGTTCATGGCGCGGCCCGGTTCGGGAAGCTCCATGGAACACCCTCGCGCGTGGTAATGCCGTGAGTGCTGGCGCGGGTGCCGGGATCACCATTTCCGGCGCTGCGATGCTGGGCGCCAGATCGGCCCCTGACCTCCGGCAGGCGATGGTGTTTCCGGCTTGCCGCACACTTCGCGCCCCACCCG